>NZ_JALAAR010000005.1:25429-259198 GCF_036984005.1 Rheinheimera muenzenbergensis | reverse complement strand
CATACCACCGAAATACAAACAGGCTTTAATAACGCAACCTTCTACTTTCAGCGTCAATTAAAAATGGGTGTATTACCCGGTGACATCCACCACGTCCTGGTGATTTGAGCATTTAGCCAACGTTACAGGATCTGATCTAAACCATTAGAATTTGGAAGCTTAACGAATGGGAAAAAACAAGCTAACAGCTTTACGTATTGCCGCAGCTATTGTCACTTTTACTAGTATCTACCTGTTTGCGCCATGGGAGTTCGGGCTTTACTATCTTAAGCCGACGCCAAATACCATAGAACAGGAACTTGCAAATGCGGTAGAGGAGCGACTCGATGGGATTATCGTTTATGTCGATAGAAACGGCAAAGCGCCTGAATTTTATGCCGAAGGCTTTCACAATCGCGATACTAAAACCCCCGCTTACCCTCAAGCTCTATTTAAGATAGCAAGCATTGCAAAGCTTTTTGATGCGTCCGCAATCGCCAAGCTTGTTGCCAAGAAAACGTTATCGCTAGATGGAACACTCCTTGATTACTTACCCGAACTTGACGGCAAGATCCAGAATGCCGATAGAATTACGCTTCGAATGATGGCTCAACATCGAAGTGGCATCCCTAATTTTACCGATGTTGAAGGGTTTAATTGGGCCGACTCTAATATTGATGGTTTAGAGTTGATTCTTAATAAGCAGGCTGATTTTGAGCCTGACGCAGACTACCGCTACTCAAATACCAATTACATACTGCTACAAAGGATCATGACAAAAGTCCTCGGGTACGATCACGGACAGTTTATTAAAGATGAAATTTTGCTCCCGTTAGGAATTGACGACACCTTTATGTCGGTTCATGAGATTGAGCCAGATAGATTGATGAGTGGTTATCACATGGGATATCCAGATGACTTTAAACATCTTGACCAAGGCATGATCGCAACAGCAGAAGCTGTCGGGAAATTTATAAAGGCACTTAACAAAGGTTCTTTGTTTACCCCAGAAGAAGCCAAAATTTACAACGCGCTTTATAAATATCAACACGATGGCTGGGTACTGGGCTACTGGAGCCGTGCTCGATACTACGACGATATTGACACTGTTGTCATTCAGTTTGTAAATACCACCGGCGACGATACCTTAATTCTTTCTCAGATCGTTCATAGTCGAATTGTTGATATTATTCGAAACAGGTAAAGAATGATTTAACATTGCCAGATGAGGTAAATCAGGGCAGATCATGAGGGCCCCATGCGTTGTATATTGAATATTTTCAGCTAATTGCCTTTGATTAATTAATGTAATACTCTCAATGCAATAAGTAGGAACGGAGGCAATATGTTTATTGACTGGCTAGCAAACAAAGACTTCGGGGATTCTGAGAGTGTAATTATCAGCGTCGCAGGCGTAGTTATATTTGCAGTCGCAGTTTTTATACTAGATGCCTTCTTCTTATGGAATTTAAACCTGTTAATGCTCACAGGAATTGCTGTCGTTGCCGGAGGTTTCGGATTTTTTGTCGCTAAAACCTCTCCCGTTGTCATTAAAGTTATTCCGCCCGCTGTCGTCATCTGCGTAACAGCATTACTTTCAAAGGAAATTTACCAGAACTCCACATTTCAAAAAGAGAGAACAGAATTTTTAGCGAAGACTGATAGTTGTAATGCTTTGGGCCTGCAGATAGTAAACAAAACGTCCAGGACTCCCGTATGTATGCACAGTGATACGCTCGCTAACAATCAATATTGTTCGTATTACAGGGATAATGAGTGGTTTTGTCATTCATATAAGCATTCGGATGTAATAGCCAAGCCTGGTATGCCATCAGTTTCTAAAGAAGTGGAATAAAGTTTTATGCTGAGTGGCCTCACAGCTAACTGTTTTATTACGGTTGGGAACAAGGGGCAGACAAAATTAAAGACTAGCCAGGTTAATCCTATGCATTCCAGCGCCTTGCAGAAGCATGGTAGTTATTAGCGTTGTTCGACCGATGAGGTTGGAGACATTTTACCTTCAGGCCCGATATGCTCTGACAAACGGCTTTGGACTAAAAGCAGCCGGTCAGGTTAATTTTTATCTGCCCCTAATAATCACTCTAATAATCCCGATTACAGCAGCTGGTTATAATATGCGCTATACTGCACCAGTAGTATGATTATTGGTGGGAGAGACAAATTATGACCGTTGTCCGAAAAACAATTACCTTAACCGAGCAGCAAGGCGACTGGGTAAAAACGCGCATTGCCAGCGGTGATTTCACCAACGACAGTGAATATTTCCGCGATTTAATCCGCCGCGATCAAGCCCGCAACGCCCAGCTTGAAGCAGTACGCGCAGCACTGATTGAAGGTGAGCAAAGTGGCATAAGCCCACGCTCTGCTGAGGATATTTTGCAGGCCGCAAGAGCAAGGCTTAAAGCAGATGGCACTATACCGGCTTAGCAATAGCGCAGATCAGGATTTTTTCGACGTCTATGTCTATGGCGTCCAGACGTTCGGGGTTAAGCAAGCTGATTCCTACACAGCAGGAATGCAAATACGCTTTCAGGAAATTGCTGATGCGCCCCGCTTATATCAGGCTGTCGATAACATCAGGCCAGGGTATCGCCGCAGTGTATATGGCGTTCATGCAATTTATTACCGACAAGACGGTGCAGATGTATTGATAGTTCGTATTCTACGGGCACAGAATTTAAGCACTGCGCTTACTGAAGATATTAACTAGTTCGAAAAAAGAGGGTGGAGACAATTAAAAAACAAGCCAGACTAATTCCATTAATTTTCGCGCATTGCAGATGAATAGCACTTGTTAGCATCGCCCCTTATTCAGATTGAATGGCGTTATTAGCCAGTGTACAACGGAAAGTGTGACAGTCTGCTAAGAGCGAATAGCAGAAATTCTCAACTACATCATAAGGCAAATGCGAATGTCTGCTTCACTGCAATAGCAGATATAAAAGCCTCGCTTTGTAAGCTTGGAATGTTATTGATTTAGTTTAGCCCAAACTTTTGGAGTTGTTCCAAAACACTTTTTAAAATGTCGTGTCAGATGGCTTTGATCAGCAAAGCCACTACTAAAAGCAACTTGCGCCAACGGTAAGCCACGCTCAATTAAAACTTTCGCTTTTTGTAGTCGCTTTAGTGTGACGTATCGGTAAGGAGTTGTGCCATAAAGGGATCTGAAATCTCGAGTTACTTGCCACTTACTGTATTCTGAGATAGTGGCTAGTTGATCCAAAGTGATATCGATTGGCATACTGGAACCGATAGCTATAACATCGTCAATGTATTCGCGCACTCTTTTTAATGCATGATAGTTTGCTGAAGTATGCGTAATACATTTTGACGTAGCCTGTTGTAAACAGATGGCAAAAGCAAAAGTAAGGTCCTGCTGCTCCAGTATTTCCAGCGGATGATCGAATTCAGATAACAGTCTTTTGGCTATTTGGATAAACTCGGGTTGCCTAGTTACGCCACCTTCCAAAAACGGGAGGCTGGCACCTTGCAATACATTTTGAACATCAACAGGGTTGATGGTTATTGCCCTATAAGCAAAGGGAGCATCAGTTCCGGCCTGGCCATCGTGGGTTTCATCAGGATGTAATATTACGACCTCACCAGGAAGGGAGTGGCGTAACTCACCAAGATAATTAAAGCTTTGCACGCCATGTGTTGTAATTGCTAATGTGTAATTGTCATGACTATGTGGCGCATAAGCAAACCCGCTAAAACAAGCTTCAATTCGTTCCGTCTCGCCCGCAGCTCTTTTTATCCAACTTTGGCTTTTACCCATTCTAGCGGTACTCCTGAATAGAACTATTACGTGCCATGACAAAGCTTGTTGGGACTTTCATGTCACTTTCTGCATTTAATCGCAATATCGTTCAATAACCTGAAAGCGGTGCGCGTTACTATAGCCCATAACATTTACTAGGGGCTAAATATCTTGACTACACATTTCATAGGTTTTGCTAAATTAATCGCAATAGTCACTGTTACAGGGTTATTAGCAAGTTGCATGGGTAAAGGAATAATAAACTTGCAAAGTGGCAACGCGGACGCAACTCAAACATGGCTGAACGGTGAAGACAGTTTTGCGGTGCCTTTTGTTTGGCATGACGGACACATCATTATCGAAGTAGCTGTTAACGATGCTAGTTCATTACGATTTGCTTTTGATTCCGCAGCAGCTGCAACCGTACTTTTTGACACCTCCCGAACCAAAGCTGTGGCGTTAGATGTGGAGAGGCCGCTTAATCTTCAGGGGCGGCAGGTAAACGTGGTAAACAATGGCGTTATCCGGGTAGGTGACTTAGAACTATCAAAATTAACTTTTATTCATGTTCCTATCGACCAAAACCCCTTGTTTAGTGACTATGACACAGCGTATTTTGATGGTGCGATTGGTTACGACTTACTTAATCACTTTAACATCACAATACTTTTTGCCGAGCGGTCAGTGATATTCTCAAAAAAGGGCAAGGAAGATAAGTTTAGCAATGATAAATGGGTTAAGTTGCCACTGAGTATAAGTGGTCGAATACCCTATGTTGATGCCACAATAAAAAATATAGATGGGGTTGAAACAAAGTATGCCTTCGTAGTTGACACAGGTGCACCTGACTTTGTTTATCTAAATGAACAACTCGCTACAGACTTTACATTTCCAGCTGAAAGTTTTGAAACACAAACCCAAAACTTTGACGGCAAGCATATATATAAAACCAGTCGTATTAACTTTTTTGGCCTTGCTAATGAGAAGTTTCAAGCTGTGGCGGCGCATGATTTACCACATTTTAAAGATGCGGTTGGGGTTGGCTTGATAGGTAGTGGATTACTTCGCAAATTTGACGTGCATTTCAATTACCAGGAAAGCTATATAGGATTTGCAAAAAATAAGCTTTATAGCAATAACACTGATATTGACCGCAGCGGCCTAGTTTTAGAGCCGCATAGGTTGGGGGGGATAGTTGAGCAGGTTGCGGAAAATTCTTATGCCGTAGAGTTGGGGATAACCGCAACAACGATAGTGAAAAAAATTAACGGTGTAGAACTTACCGAAGGTAACTTTGATGAATTGCGCGGGTTACTGAGTAGTGAAGCACCATATGTAAACGTTTGCTGGCAAGCGAGCGGCACAACAAAATGTGCAGATTTTAAGCTGAAAGACCGCATATCTTTTTGAGAGGCTTCAGTTTGTATTTTACTGAAGGAATTGCTTAACCCTAGTTATTCGCTCAAACCCGCTGTTCAGCAACAACGTACAGCGTGGTCTCCACGGTACTGCCTAAGCTGCGCTGCGGCAGCCCGTTAGTAATGCGTTCTGCTAATGCCTAAAAGCGGACTTTAATATCAGCACAGTGATATGTCCGCTTTTGGCACTGAGCAGTCATAACCCATGTCAGGCAGCAAAGAGCGAATAGTGAATAGCGAAACGTCGCAATATGCGGTCAGTACCTATTATTGACCGACTACCCTATCCGGCATCACGTTGTCGACGTCCGACATTTTCGTTATAAGAACTTATTCACTTTACAATGTGTTTACTTGCTAACTAAACGCATTTAGCATGCCAGTGTTAAAACGGAGTTTCCACGACACTTATCGTAAAGTTAACATTCGTACTCAGTTGGAATAATAATGAAATCTAAGTCGTATATTGTGGATAGAGCGCTTCATTGGATATCAGCTTTATTGTTGCTTTTTATGCTGCTGAATTTATCGTCGCAGCTCCATAATGTGGACTGGGATATCAAAGGGCAGCTTGAACACAGGCAGGACGCTGTTGAACTTCATGCTGTTTTAGGCATTATTCTGCTGATTTTCACGATTGCGCGTCTCATTTTCCCCTACCTTACCAAAACCAAGATTGAGCGCGTCAATCCTACATCCAAAAAACACTCCATTTTTATCAAAGTGACTCACGTTAGCCTTTATGCATGCATTTTTCTTTTGGCCGCGACGGGATTAATCCTAATTAATAATTATCAAATACCCCTTACCGTTTTAGGGATTGAGCTACCACCAGACAAAGACGCTTTTTATCAAGTTTTTCCGAAAATTCATGACATCCACATGTTTCTCAAACAGTTAATTTGGTGGCTGATAGCTATTCATTTCTTTGGCATTATGTATGCCAAAAGATGAAACTATCATTCCCACTTCGTGTTAAATCACGCTAGTTTAGATTAGCTCCGGTCAATGCGTGTTTTTGGCACTGATCAGTCATAAACGATATCTTGCGGCAAAGAGCAAACTAATAAATGAGGCAGACAAAAATCAAAACTCTGAAAAACTTGAGGTTTAATTATGAACTGCCCCATAACCCGGAATATGGCCATTTATATCTGGATACAACAATCTACAGCGCTTTGTATGTAACACCTGCCTTTAAACCACAGCTGTGGCTGGCGGTATTTTTAAAACTAACAGGTAAAGTTTGTCCGCAGGGCTGCTTATTGTAGTGTGGTGGCAGGTTTGGGCCACAGCTTTGCACATCAAAATGTAAATGATGGCTAAGCGTTTGCCCGGTATCGCCACTAATAGCGATGATGTCACCGGCTTGTACCTTGTCGCCTTCGCTGACCAATACGCCATTGTGGGTCAGGTGAAAGTACCTAGCTACAGTGCCGTCACTATGGCGGATAAATACATAGTTTTCCTGCAGATCCTGGCCATTGCCATCGTGAAATTCTTCCCGTACGGCGACCACTTCACCCGCTCTTGCCGCCACTATTTTTGTGCCTATAGGCATATCAAAGTCAACGGCATAAAGACCAACGCCGTTATTCGAAGCGCGATAATGCCCGGTAGACACGACAACGTTAAACGCCTGGCCCACTTCATAAGGTAATAGGTAGGGCGAACTTTGCTGATCCGGGTAAACACTGCAATCTACCTCAGGTTGGGCATAAATGATGGCTGAAATCAGCAATAGCGCTGTAGTTATTATTGCGGCAACGAGTTTCATGACACTTCTCCATAGTAAAAAACGGATTAGTCGTCAGACAACGCCTAAAGGTTTGAACCCGAACATAAATAAACGCCTGAAGCGGCAAATTGTTATCGCGGTTTTAAGTTCTGCCTGACATTAAAGGCATGCAATCGGCAGTGGACTTACACTGCCGATAAACTCAGCTTAGTGTTTTTTGCTTGCCGTTTGCTGGTACAAATTAATACTTGGCTGGCCTGCCGCTAAGCTAAAGTGCACTTCAACACCGGTATCTTCATGCACATAGCTGTGCTGATTTAATTCGCTATTGTCGCCCTGCACGGCGGTTAACGGATAAAGATCGCCATTGGGGAATGCCACCGCGATACCGTCGGCTTCAGCCACTGCAATAATCTCTGCCTGCCAACCGGCGGCAAACGGGTATTCGCCCAACAACAGCGCTTGTTCTTGCAGATTAACCTTACGCTTAGTAAAAGATTTGCCCTTAAAATCAGGCCAGTTATACACAAAAGACGCGGCCCTTAGCATTTCAAACCCGACACTGTAGCCGGCATCGGAGTTGGTCATAAACACGGCGCCATCTCCGGTTTCCGGGTACATCAGCATAAAGCAGCGGTAGCCCAGGGTGCCGCCACCGTGCTTAAACAGCCATTGCTTACCCTCACCGGCCACGATAAAGGTCATGGCCGGTTGGCCACCAAACTCGTCTGACAGATCTTGCTCCGGCATAACTGGCGTCAGCATTTCCCGCGCCGCGGCTTGTGATAACAGCGTGCTATTGCCCTGATAGGCGTTAGTGGTTTCGATGGCAAACCTGGCTAAATCTGTAGCGGTAGACCACAAGCCCGCTGCTGCTTGCTCAGAATGCAGCCGCCATCCGCCATTAATCACCTTGCCCGAAGCTTCGTGGCCTAACGCGACCTGCACCCCTTGCTGTTGCGGGTAATCCAGTGCAAAGCTGCTATTTTTCATACCCAGTGGTGATAACAGCCAGCTGGCCATCAGCTGTTCAAATGGCTGCTTAAAAGTGTCCGTTAAGGCTATTTCAGCCAGGGTATAGCCTGCACCGGAATAGTTAACCTGACTGCCGGGCGTAGTTTCCACACTGGCGGCTTTATTGTTAGCAGGCGCCAAGCCGTTAAACGATTGCAGATCTGAGGGTATGGCGGCGCCCTTTTCATAGCCCATATAACCACCGCCTGTTAAACCTGAGCTGTGATCGAGCAGATTTTTAAAGCTCACCACGGCTTCCGGTGTTTGTTTGCCTTTGGCAAGGGTGAGCGAGGTTAAATAACTGGCAATACTGGCATTGATATCCAGCCGGCCCTGCTGTTGCATTCTCATCACCGCAAAGGCCGTAACCGGTTTGGCAATAGAGGCTGCCTGAAATACCGTATTAACCGTTACAGCCTGGTCTGACGCGGCGGCGACAGTGCCGTACCCCTGTGCCCAGGACAAAGCGCCGTTGTGAATAAGCGCAAAACTGATGCCCGGCACTTTATGGTAAGCAAGCCGCTCATTTACGCCAAAGGTATTAACCGGCTGGGCACCAAATTGCACCGGGCCACGTAAGTTTTGTTCCACTGCCGCTTGCAGTGCCGCCACGTTGTTTTGCTGTGTTGCCGCTGTCGCATTACCGGAGTGGGCATAAAAGTTGGCACCAAGCGCCCACATAACTAACAGATATTGCTGCATATTTCCCTCTATGGTGGTGTGTAGTTTTAACCACAGCAATAATGGCGATTGGCCCGAAAGCAGGCATGATTTCGCGATGACTTTTTATGACCTTTAATGACCTGACGCGGTGAGTATGCTAATTTCCGCCCTTCAGCGGCCCAATAAAGGATAAACAATGCGTTGGCAGATCGAAGGCTTTGTATTTTGTGATCAGCAGCAGTCGTTAACGCATCAGGGTAAGACGCAGCAACTGGAACCGATCCTGGTGGCGTTACTGGCTTACTTTTGTCAGCAGCCGGATAAGATTATCAGCCGGGACGAACTGATAACGGCCGTTTGGCTTGGCCGCACCGTTACCGATAGCGCGGTAAACAGAGCCATTACCAAATTGCGCCGCTGCTTTGCAGATGACGCCAAAACGCCCCGGTTTATCGCTACCTTTCCAAAAAAAGGCTACAAGTTTATTGCGCAGGCCCAGCCGCTAACGCCGCCAGCAGAGGCTTTGCCAGCGGGCAGTAGCGTTCAGTCAGCCTTTAACACCCGACGCCAGATCAGCACAGCCCGGTTTCTTTATATCGCTGCTGCTGTCATCGCTGTGGCTATTGGCTTGCTGTGGCAACAGGGCCGCGACACTACCGCTTCAGTGTTTACTGCGGCAAAACCCCTTACCCGCTCTGCCGGGCAAGAATGGCAACCCCAGCTGTCACCCGATCAGCAATACCTGATGTATACCGCAGTTAGTGCCAATAATATGCAGCTGTTTATCAAACAGTTATCTGATGGCCATGCCATAGAAGTGATGCCACAAGCAGAGGCCGCGGCCTGGGTTGGCCCCGCCAGCTGGAGCCCGGCCGGCGACAAAATTGTCTATCTGCAGGCGACAAAAGATTACTGCCGCTATTACCTGCAAGCTTTTGACGCTATGACGCTGGGCGAGCCGCAGCTAATTCACAATTGCCCGGCCGGTAGTTTCGGCAAAATCGCCTTCACCCATAGCGATAATCTATTGGTTTATAGCGAACGCGCTGCTGCCAATGCGCCTTACGAGCTATTTGAATTTGAGCTGGCAAGCGGCAAAAAACGTAAACTTAACCAACCACCGTTGGTCCTGGCAGGTAATGTGTCGTTTGATCTACATCCAAGGCAAAATAAACTGCTGGTGTCCTCGGTAGACGAGCAAATGTGGGAGCGTTTTTATAGCCTCGATCTGGCGACAGACGCCTTAGCGCTGCTGTTTAAATTGGATAGTTATATTTGCTGTGGCATTTGGGACCATAGCGGAACACGCGTAGTACTGATGGGCGAACACCCGGCAGTACAACTTATTAGTTACGACCTGCAAGGCAAAGACCGCCAGGTTATTTATGCCGGCTCACAACAATTGCATGAACCGGAACGGCACCCGAATGGCCGCGATTATATCTTTGCAGCCGGTAGCAGTAATCTTGATGTGCATTTTTACCGTTTTAACTCACAGAATAAGCAGCCTATTGTTAATACGTCAGTTGATGACCGGCTGGCAGTTGTCAGCCCGGGGCAGGATAAAGTGGCCTACATCGGGCTGGCAACAGGTACGGAAGAAATCTGGCTGGCAGATAGCGATGGTAAAAATCAGCGCCGGTTGAGCCAGTTTAGTGATCAGCGGCATTTTCTTGATTTAACCTGGTCGCCGGATGGCAAACTGCTGGCCGCGCTGACGCTAAATGAAATTCACTTGTTTGATATCAGCACTAACGTCAACCGTGTGCTGCGCCTACCGCAAACCGAGATCCGCGCCATTTCTTTTCAGGATCGGCAAACGCTGTTTTACAGCGTAAAACAAGACGGCAACTGGCGGGTTAAACAGTACAATCTTGCAACCGACGAAGTCTCTGCTACAAACAGTAAATGGCAGTTTGTCCGCTTCGCGGCCGACGATAGCAATACCTTATGGCTAGACCAGCAAAACAACCTCTACAGCGGGGCAGCCGCCAAGCCGGCAGAACTGGCTTTGCCCGACAACCATAGTGTCATGGCAGGCCGCCAGTTTAATTTACGCAAATTTGGCGCCAGCTGGTACTGGCAACACTGGGACAACGACCAGTATCAGCTGTATCGCATCACGGCCGAACAGCGCCAGCCAGAGAGGCTGCTAGGCTCCGACAGCCCGCATTTTGCGCTGTCGGCAAACGGGATTTATTACCATGTCGCCGAGCGGCGCAATACCGATATCTGGCAAACGCTGGCGCCGGAATAATTGCACTTTTTCCTGCTTTAACAAAGCTCGTTTCACTAAGGCACAAACACCAAACTGGCATTTATCAAAAAATGTATGAGAATTAAAATTTCCAGCCGTTTGAATCGAAGCAGAATAAAGCAGGCGCCAAAAACCAGACTAAAAATCAGATAGTTAAGAGTCAGACCGATAGAGCGGAGTCCGCCGTGAATAAATACAAACGAAACGGCTATGACTGGCAATATAAACCAGGGATTGCGTATACACCGCTGCAATCTTGTTAATGCAAAGCCTCTGAATATTACTTCTTCGGTAACAGCCGCCGTGAAGGCAAGGACAATAATAGCTGCTAAGCGCTCTAAAGTACTGATTGGGCCAACGAATCCCGCCTGAGATCGGCTGGGAAGCTCACCCTGATAATATATATGAGGGACGATGAATGCAGACAACACTAGTATCACAATCAGCGTGATGAAAAATAATTTATATCTGGCAAACCAGGACCAATCAACACCTACTGAGTGCCAGCTTTCATGGTTTTTTACTAACGCATACCAAACAAACAAAAATGGCATCCAATGGTAAAAAAGGTTAGAGGCAATAAAATACCACCAGCCAACTCTCTCGTCCCGACTATATAATGATGACGTCCATTCGCTGGGCAGCATTGGCAAAAACAATGAACTAAAAAAATCGTTACTATACAAAACAGGATAGGCTACCAAACCTATTAGTAACGCAATAATCGTATACTTATCCAGGCTAACTTTGGCTTGCTGTTCCAAAATCATTCAATACATCCTTCATCTATCAGTAAAACATATTAAAAAAATTATGGAACAATGAGACGCTAACCCGTTCGCTCCATGCTTTGACAGCAGTTATCTTACCCATCACCTCAATTAGCTATAGTGCCAGAAGTCACTTTCTTCGCAGGAAAAAGGGCGCAAACAAATAAAGCTAAGCAGGGTTAAGCCAACATATTGCAAATGGTTTGCAGAGGCGTGACGGTTATTAGCTTTGCCGCTTATTTGGTTGCCTGCCTCACCACGACAGGCGGGCGATGACGTGTTGTTGATCGGCTTGCAAGGCAAAGGCCCAGCCGTTGCGCTCACACAGGCGTTGCACTATGCCAAGCCCTAAACCATAGCCATGGGCTGCGCCGTCGCTGGCCGGCTGCGGCGCAGCGGGCGCTGGGCTTAGCTGATTGCTGACTAGCAGTTCGCGCTCGGCAATGCGGATGGTGATGGGCCCCTGACCGGTGAGGGTATGCTCGAAGGCATTGCGTACCAGATTATTTACCGCTATGGCAAAGGCCTGCGGATGGCCGCTGACAGCGGGGTTGGCATGCTGGTCGATGTCGACGGTAACCGACTTGCGGCTTAGCAGGTGGCGCTGCAGTTCTATGGCGTTTGTCACCAGCGGCATGACGTAAAACTGCTCGTTATACAAGCCGTCGTCGGTTTCGCGGGCCAGACATAAGAACATTTCGATGGTGGTCTTCATCTCCAGCGTGGCGCGGCGTGCCCGATCCAGCGCCTTAGCATCACTGGCAGACAGCTGGCTTTGCTCCAGCAGTTCCAGCGCGCCGGTAATCACGGTGATGGGTGTGCGCAGCTCATGGCTGGCAGAACTGGTAAAATCGCGCTCTCTGGCGACAAAGGCGCTGATGCGCTGCAGCGTCTTTTCAATGGTGCCGGCCAGTACCCCAACCTCGTCATCACCAAAGCGGTTTGAGCCGATGCGTTTATAGTCATCAATAGACAGCTGCTCTACATCGATGTCGGCCACGGCGTTGGCCAGCTGCACTACAGGGGCGACGGCCCGGCGCATCACCAGCACGCCAAGACCAAAACCCAGTACACCCAGGGTGCCGACCACGGCGCTGATCACCAGCAGCAACCACCAGTCTTCCGACGAGGCGGCCTCTATACCGGATACGTCAAACACCACAAAGGCCGGTTGTTGGGTGTCTGTTTTGATTACCGCCACATGCAGCTCTTGCGCTTCAAACTCGTAAATGCCCACAGCGGGGTTGGTCTGTGCCCAGGCCTGCAGCGCTGCCGGCAGGCTGGCAGCAGTATCGTAACCGCGCAGGTTCGCCGGCATCACAGGATAGCTTTGCGCAGCAACTTGCAACTGTTGTATCAGCACCCGATCTTCACTTAGCCGCACCGCAGCCAAAAAGGCGAAGCCCCAGACAATGCTAAGCAGTGCCACGCAGATGGCAAAGGCAATGGCAACACGGGTACGTAAACTATGGCGGTACATGTTTTACTCTGCATCCTCTGCAAGGCGATAACCAATGCGATGCACGGTATGAATAAGCGGGCAGGCAAAGGGCCGGTCGATGGCCTGGCGCAGCTTATACATATGCGAGCGCAGTGCGTCACCGTCGGGGCGCTCGTCTGCCCATAATAAGGTTTCCAGCTCATCGCGCATCACCACAGCTGGCGCCTGTTCCATCAGGCGCTGCAGCAGTTTCAGGCTGGCCGGATTAACCTCAAGCCGTTGGCCACCGCGGTGTACCTGCAGCGTCGACTTGTTCAGCGTCAAATCGGCCACCGTGAGCAGGTTGTCGGTTTTACCGTGGCTACGCTTGTACAGCGCCTGCAGCCGCGCATGCAGTTCCTGCAGCGCGAATGGCTTAACCAGATAGTCATCAGCGCCGGCAGCAAAGCCTTTTAGTTTATCGTCCAGCGTATCGCGCGCCGTCAGCATCAGCACCGGGGTTTCCAGTTTGGCCTCGGTGCGCAGCTTGTGGCAGAAACTCAGGCCGTCCATACCCGGTAACATCAGGTCCAGCATTATTACGTCGAACGGCTGCGTTAACGCCAGGTACATAGCGCTGATACCGTCATAGGCGAAATCCATCACATAGCTATGTTTTTCCAGATAGCCGGCAATGTTATCGCAGATGTCGCGGTTGTCTTCGACAACCAGCAACCTGACCGGCACGACCTCAAGCGCCTGTACCATAGTGACTCCTCTTAGCGGGCTTTTCAGGCCACTTACTGCGTGCCTTACCAGGCATAATCAAAGCGCAGACCAATTAACGGCTCGGCTTCGCTGCTATCCTGCACCTGCACACCGCGGCGGTAATCAAACTCGGTTTCGTCACTGGCCGATGCTGCCGTAACATTGATCACATCCAAAAAGGCAGTGACATCAATAGGGCCAAAGGCGCGGCGGTAGTCAACCCGCATGTTTAACAAACCCGAACCATCTTTGCGGCCAACATTACGCTCAGTAATTTCTTTTGAGTAGCGTAGCATTTGCCCCGGCCCCAGCACGTCGGTATGAATAACAAAGTTATCATCAGGCGCTCCGGAAAGGTATTTATACCGGGCGGCAACTTTCCAGCGATCGTTGATTTCCCAGGTCAGGCCCAGGGTGGCGACATGTTTGCGGTTAAATTCCGCGGCGACATCGCCACGGCCGTCCTGGCGGTCAATAACGGCATCGTTGTAAGAATAGGTCGCGCTGGCGTACAGGCCCTGAAAAATCGTACCGTTGATAACGATATCGACACCATAAGAGCGGCCATCACCGATATTAGCAAAGGTGCCGCTGGCGCGGTCAAGGTCGACCACCAGATCGTCCAGCCGTTGATAATAGGCCTCGGTTAACAGCGACCAGTTGCTGCTGGGGAAATATTTAAAGCCGATACTGCTATGGGTGGTTTTTTCCATCTTAAGCCTGTTCGAGGCATTGGCGGCAAGCTCTAAATAGCGTGGCGACTGATGATACAGGCCGGCGCTGGCAAAATAGCGGATTTTACCCCCAGGCTGCCAGTTCACACTAAAGCGCGGCGCAATAACGCCTTCAACGGCAAAGCCATCACGTTCAAAGCGTAAGCCGGTGCCAAAATCCCAGTCCCCCTGCTGAAACACCTGCTCCACGTAACCGGCATAACTGGTTTCTTTTTGCTTTAACGCCGAGTTGATGCTGTCGGGCGTAAGCACAATATAACGCTGCTGTGGATCGGGCCTGAAATCATCGCTGTCGTACACAAAACGGAACCAGTCACCGTCTAACACCGTGCTGTAGTCCAGCTCTATTTGCGTTAGCCGCACACCGGCACTAAACAGGCCCCACTGATTCACTGTCTCATAATCGCTGCGCCAGCCCAGCTCGGTTTCTGCTTCCGCTATGGTGATAATGTTTTCCCGCACCGGGAAATCAGACGCTGGCGAGCCTTCAGGTACCTGATCAGGAAAGGCTTCGCCTTCTGAGCTTATTTTGTCGCTTTTGCGGTAGTACAGCTTATTGGTCAGCACCGCTGTATCACCGATTAACGAGCGTAACGTCATACCGTACAGATCACTGTCCTGCTCAAAGTCCAGCAGTGCCGCATCTTCAAAGTTGGGCGAGGCAAACACATGGGTAACGTCGCGGATATAATCCTCATGCGTATCGACCAGCAGAATTTCCACACTGTGCTGCTGGTTTAGCGGGATCACCGATTTTACAATGACATCCCTCAACACCGGGTCGCCAATGTCCAGCTCTTCAATGGTTTCAAACAGGGCGCCAAAGTCCAGCCGGCGGGCTGATACCAGCATAGTGGCGTCATCCGTAATACCGGCCGGGCCATCGTAACCCACTTCATAACCGGCCAGATCCAGCCGCAAACTGGCCGACGGGCTGGGGTTGCCATCGGCAACGTCTAATTTGAGCAGCGATGCCGCCCGGCCGCCATAGGCCGCGCCCCAGCCACCGGGCGAAAATTCTGCAGCGCTTATCACATTCGGCGCAAAAATCGAGAAGCGGCCACCGCCGCCGACGTCTTCTTCTTCGCCCAGGCTGGCATCAAAGTGCACTGCTTTATCAAACGGCAAGCCATCGACAAATATCAGGTTATCTCGTGGGCCACGGCCGCGCACACTAAAGCTGGCAAATTCACTGGCCGAGGCCAGGCCGGGCAAGCCGTCCAGTGACAGCAGCGGATCGGCGCCACCGCCGACGGCACTGCGCAGCGCTTCGCGGTCCAGATAAGTGCTGGAACCCGCGGCAAAGGTGGCCGCTTGCTGCGCCCGGACTTCTACCACCTCTATCGCCTGCGGTTTTAGCTCGAATGCCAGCCTGATGTTTTTGCGCGTGACCACCCGTACGCTTGGCTCAAATACTGACGTAAAGCCGCTTTTGTTAAGGCTTACCGAGTACAGCCCGGGGTCAAGCTGCTCTGCTACTATACGGCCCTGAGCGTCGCTGCTGAAGCTTTGCGTGGCTGAGGTTTCGCGCTCAGTCAGCGTGATTTGTACCTCTGACAGTGGCCGGTCTGTGTTTTGATCTTTCACAATAATGGTCAGCGCACCGGGTGCTTCGGCTGCCTGACTGAGCGCTGGCCAGCCACATAGCAACGCCGACAGCGCCAGCCACGCCAGTTGTGTTAAATAGCGGCTCATAGTGCTTTTCCTCCAACACTTAACCACGGTACCTGTCTTAATAGCCTGTTCATCTGCATTCCTCCAACCATCCGCTGTATTTTTTGATAAAACAGCCCAAGGTTAGCAAAGCTATTGTGACTAAAATGTCGCCAGGAAGTGGACGTGGCGTCAGCGGATAAATGTAGCCACTGTTGTTACACGATGAGGGATAAATTTACCGTTAATTGATACTGCCACTGTCAGCCTGGCGAATATGCTGCGGCAGGAATAACACAAAAGTGCAGCCTGCCGCGTCTTGCGGCTGCCACTGCACAGAGCCGTGCAACTTTTGCATGATATTAAACACCATATTTAGCCCCAGACCTAAATGGCCCTGGCCGAGCCGGGTGCTGAACATTGGGTCAAAGATACGTTTGGCGACATCCTCGCTGATTCCTTTACCATTGTCGCTGAATAACAGCCTTACTCCTGTCGTTTGCGCTACGATATGGACACTGACCCGCGCCGAGCCGGCAGGCATATCGCCATGCAGCAAAGCATTTTCTAACAGCGCCGACAGTACCTGATTGATTAAAGACGGATAACTTAGCAACGCGTAATGGTCGCCGGAAATCTCCAGCTGTACCGGATTATCCGGTTGCAGCCCCAGCAACAACACTGGCAACTGTTGTTGTAGCAGAGTTTTAATATCAAACTGTTGCGGCTGGCTCTCCTGTGTCTGAGCAACAATTTGCTTGTAACGATCCACCAGTGATGCAGCTTTATTGATATTATTTTGTGCCAGCTGCAATAACTGCTGATCCTGCTGTAAACCGGCGCTAAGCTCTTTGGCAGACAGGCTTTTGTTGTCCAGTTTTGCCTGCAAATTACCCTGCAGCTCTAAGCTGGACGATATCGCTGTAAGACAATTACCCAGCGGAGTATTTAACTGGTGCGCCATACCCACCACCAAACTGCTGAGTGAGGCCTGTTTTTCTGCCTCTACCAACTGAGTTTGCGTTTGTTTTAACGTAGCTAAATTGGCCGCTAACAAGTGGTTTTTTCGCCTTAGTATCCAGCTAAACCACAATATCAGCAGAATAATAATCAGCGCTGCCGCACTGCCTCCCCACAGTTGCTGCTGCAAAGATTTATTTTTAACTTGTTGAATAATATGCTGTTGCTGCAAAGCCGAGATTTCTTTATTGCGTAACAACAAGCCCAGTTCAGTGCTGTTTTGTGCCACGGTTATGGCAAAGCGTTGCTCGGTCAGTTGCGCATAGGCCGCCAGACTGCTGCGCCAGGCCTCAGATACTTTGCTGTATTGGCCGGTGTTCTCAAACAGATTAGCCTGCAATTGCCAGCTTTGCTGCAAAGCATCAAACTGACGTAACTCATCTGCCAACGGTATCAGCTTATCCAGTTGCACTTGTGCATCCGACCACTGCTGCAATGCGAGTTGCGCTTCAACTAACAATAAGCCGGGTTCGAGTAAATCCAGCCGGTTACGGTCCTGGCGCAGTAATAAACTCTGGCGGGCATAATCGGCACACTGTAGCCAATTGGCGGTGGCTCTGGCGACTTTGGCCAAACCGAGAAAAGAGAACGACAGCTCATGCGTTAAATTGTGCTGCTGTCTTAGCGCAAGTGCGCGCTGATGTAACTCGTTTGCCAAACTGATATTGCCTTGTTTTAACGTTAACTCCGCCTGATTATTCAGCGCTACCGCCTGCACTGAGACATTATCGGTTTCGACACCAAACTGATAAAAGCGCTCTAAATAATGCCGGGCTTCATCGTACTGGCTTAGTTCTGTCAGGATTAAAGCAATATTGTTTTCTGTCTGGCGGGCATACAACGGGTTGCTAAGAAAGCTGGCTTTCTCTACTGCCTGGGCATAATGTTGCAGCGCCTGCTCGTAGAGGCCAAAGTCAGCAAAAATTCCGGCCAGAATATTGTGATAACTGTACAAAATGGACTGATCAGCCGACTCTTCGCTAAGTAATTTGCATTGTTGCAGCGTAACTAGAGCTGCCTGGGTTTGATTAGTACGATGCTGATAGATAGCTTTGCTGTACAGCAAGCGGATTTGTTGCTCTAACGTCAGCTGATAACGATGTTGCTGCAACACCGCATCTATTTTTTCGATGCCGGCAATATAGCTTTGATTGCTGACTGAGAAAATATCATTTCTTAGCCGGCCAAACTCATCTTCCGGCATAGCCGAAACACTTGCGCTGAAAAATAGCAGCAACAACAGAAGCACCATGGCTCTATGCCCGGGGAATAACACTAATAAGTTGAAGTATAGTGCTTGCTCAGTTGTTAACAACTACCAAGGCAATACATTGCCATCCCAGTTAAGTAAGTTGCCACTTTGCGCCGCTGTTAGCCTATCAGCCACGCTGGCTAAGCGTTTGGCGGTAGCGTCGGGGCTTTGTAGTTGCCCCACCGGCAGGTTCTGCTGGAAGGGGGCTGATAACTCCGTATCCGTCGTGCCGGGGTGAATGCTGACAATAGCCGCTGTTTTATTTAGCCGGCCCACTTCAATGCTAAGGTTTTTAATCAGCATATTCAGCGCGGCCTTGCTAATACGGTAACTGTACCAGCCACCTAAGGCGTTATCGCCGATACTGCCAACTTTGGCACTGAGCGCCAGCAGCTTTACTTGTGGTTGTTTGCATAAATAACCAAACAGCAACTTAAGGTACATTGCTGGTACCTGCACATTGCTGGCAAAGCGCGCGGCCAGAATATCGCTATCGAGCTGGCGGATGGTTTTTTCCGGCATGCCGCTAGCGTCATGCAACACGCCGTTGCAGATAAAAATAGTATCGGGCTGTTGCGTTAATGCCTTAGCGATAATATCAGCACTGGCAGTCTCAGCGGCTAAATTATCCTGCAGCCAGTTTATCTTTGGGTGCTGTGGCGCTGGTTGGCGGCTGATTACAGATACCCTTGCGCCGCTGGCAGCATAATACTGCGCCAGCGCCAGGCCGATACCACTGCCACCGCCTATGATTAATACCGCGTTACTCATGCCTGCTCCGCCAGAACTGAAGTTGCTCAGCAGATACGGTAGCTGGTAATAGGCAGATCAGATGCTCAAGGCTGGGCCAGCAGCTCAGCGGGCAAAGGCCAACTGGTGGTCAGGGTTTCCCCCTGCCAGGTTTGCAGCGTTAACCAGACTTTATCACCGGCACTCAGTGTTTTTGGCGCTATGGCATGCACATGCTGGCCGTGGCGGCTGCCGTGCAGTATACCTTCTTCACCCTGTTGCAGCTGCGCCAGCGGCAACGCCTGCGGGCCGATATTTAAATAGCCCTGCCGGATAGCGGCAATATCACCTTTACTGAAGGTCAGCATAAAGTCTTTTACGTACTCGTCGTGGTGGGCATAGGGCGGCTCTAAATTCAGCGGCATAGACGCTATTTCAAAGTCACCAATTTGCTGTGCCGGCCACATTGGCGGAAATACCGGTGTCAGTGACTGATACAAAAACCAGAACGGCAGCACCAGCACCAGGCCACTGAGTTTATATTTGTGCCGCTGCCAAAAGCTGTTACTGCGCGCCATCATGAACCTCCTGCAATGCTTCGCTGCGACGGCTTTCACGTGCGGCCTTTACCGTGCGACTGCCCCAAATCATAAAACCGGTAATCGACATGCCGGATAAAATCAGCCCAAACAAAAACCAGATCGCCTTGGTCCAGATGCCGCCCAGGGTACCGTAGTGCAGCGGATCGGCAATATGCATTACCGTTTGTAGTGCCGTCATCGACTGTGGTGATTTTTCATGCGCTATGTCGCCAGACCAGGGGTTAATGCTTAAATTGTACGAGTACTGATCATAAAAGATATGGTCTCCGCCGCCCATCAGGCTGTACATACCGCGGTTGTGCTCGGGCAGCATTAAATAGCTGGGCTGAAAATCCGGGAAGCGCTGCTTAGCAATTTGCATTGCATCGGCAAAGCTGACCGGTGGCTGGGTTTGCGTGGCCGGCAGCTGCTCAGCGGCTACCAGCGGCGCATGCGGTTCTATGTCGATATCGGCGTGCCACATTACCGCCTGCACCAGATACCACAAGCCGGTGGCACTCATCAGCATTAAAAACCAGATTGACCAGACACCGGCTAAACGGTGCAGATCAGTCAGTACGGTTTTTTTGCCCTGATTAAAGCGGATTTTCGGCTGGGTAAAACTACGCCAGAAGTTTTTATAAATCACCAAACCGGTAACTAAAGCGCCCAGCATCACCAGCGCCATCGCCGATACCAGGTAATACCCCACACTGTAACTGCCAGGCCAGGGGAACAGTAGCCAGCCATGCAGGCTACGCATAAAGCCGATAAAGGTAATACCCTGATTAATCTGCTGAATTTCACCGGTGTATTGGTTGACATAGGCAATGGCAAACGGCTTGTCGTGATCGGTAAAAATAACAGCGTTAACCAGATAAGGCTCAAACACCATCACAGTGCCGACATCGGCGGTGGGATAAGCCTGCTCAACCGCCGCCACCAGTTCGGCCACCGGTTTAGCCGGTAAATTATTAGGGTTAGTCGCGCGCGAAGCCGGGTTAGTCAGCCAGGTCAGCTCATGGCTGAATACGGCAATAGTACCGGTAATGCAAACAAAGCAAAAAATCAGCCAGATAGGCAGCGAAAACCAGCCATGTAACTGAAACCAAAAACGATTACTGAGCTTTGCCATAGGGTACTGCCTGTGCTGCAACATTCTGGGGACATATATTAATGTTAATAGGAATACTTATCAACCACAGTTGTAAATGCGAGTAATTATCACTATTGTGCAGTGCTTTTTGGCCATAACAGGAACGGAGTTACATGAAGTACTCTATGCTTGCCACCGCTTTAAAGTCGAACGGACTATTAAGCTGAGCTTAAAAAACTAGGTAACACCCCATGTATTAACCAAACAATGCTACACCGTACCAGACAAGTAAGTTGACATTTATTTCACAACAACAGAGAATCAACCTCTAAATTCACATTAAATTATCATGATTTATTTGAACAAGGTGCAGGATGCATAACCAGCAATATGATGGCGTAGTTCTGGAAGATAAATGGGGAAAAACTTATCTGTGCAGCAAATGCCTGTTTGCTTACGCAGAATTAGGTGATAATCACATCTGGGATGTAAAAGACGCCATTTATGGCAGCTACTTTCTGCACGATTTAGAACCTCACTGGAACCTGCGCAACATTTGGCTTGATATGTACCGTTATGCCCGGCCATGGGAATTTGACCTGTCCATCTATTCTGATTTCCAGCTGCGCGATATGTTGATACAGATGTTTGCTAACCAGGAACTATGGGTATGGCAACTCACCGATGGTTGGGGCAAACCACCAGAAGGTAATAGCATAGGCGAAGGTGGCTTAGCACCAGCAGCCAGCAATGCAGCCCCTCCGCCAACAAGCAAAAAAGCGCTTAAACCCGGTGGCGGTGTTACAACCGCAGATAGCGGCAGCGCCACAACAGCAGCGCATAGTAATACCGATACGCCAGCGAATACCGCTGCTGCAACGCAAAGCGTAACCGAGCGTTTTGGCGATAATGAAGCCGTGTGGGTAATAGATGAGCAAGGCCGACCGGTATCCGTTACAGCGACGTTGAGCAGCAGTTACAGCGAAGCCCGTACGTCACAGGAAAAACAGCATCAACGCACTGTAGGTGGCGATGCCCGTTTAAGCTCTGACGATGGTGGCCACATTATCGGCCACCGTTTTATGAGCGATCAGGGGTTAAAAAACCTGTTCCCGCAAGATGCCAATTTAAACCGCGGCGCCTATAAGTCGATGGAGAATGAGTGGGAAGACTGGACTAAAGAGGGATACGAAGTAAAACTTGGCGTGCGTTTAGACCCACCAGGTTCAGATAGGCCGGACAATATTTACACAAAATATCGAGTTTATGATCCCGTTAGCGGGGATATGGTATTTGAACGAGAGCATGAGTTTAATAATCAGCATGGTGAAGCATTCGAGCGTGTTTCACGAAAAGATATGAAAAATTTTAGGAGTTAAATGTGAATATTGATGCCAAGTATATCAACTCAATTGGTATGATTCTGACCGGCTGCGATAGTATTTTGGAACACCCTGACTGGAGTTCATTCGCGGTTGTCTTTGATATCAATGAAGGTCATATGGCAAGCTCCGGATTTATATATGTCAACGATAAAATTATTCCAGCGTCGGCAAGTTTTGCAAACTTGGGCGACAAAAAAGCTTTAAGCAACAAAATTCGTGAGTTTCAACAAGCCGTATTCGAAGCCTGTGGCCATAAGTTTGTGCAGCTGCTAATTCAAATGAATTCTGCCGGTAAAATTCATATCGACTTCGAGTTTGATAACCCCAAACGCTGGAATATGGGCCCGGCTAACTACCGCGCTATGCGCGAGCAACTGCGCCCAGCCTTTGATTGATAATACCTGCCTTAATGAAACATCTTAGCCCCGGTGCGGCCAAAGCCGCACTTAAACGGTGACATCAGCAGGGTAAAAACCTGCTGTTGCTGATTAAACTACAACACCGCCAATCTGGTTTTGGCCTGTAAATCCTCGGTTACCGCTGCAACAAGTGGTATCGGCTGAGTAACCGGCAGTACACCAGCCGGCAAGCCGCATTAGCGGCTTATGGTAATTTACTGGACTCATTGAGCGCCACCAAAAGGTAATGGTTTAGGCGATGGCGGCTTAGCACCAGAAACTGGCAGCCCGTAAAGCCCTGTATGCCAAACATGGCATTGAAGTGGGCCCTTATAAATAACTGCAGCAAATTTCCAAAGACGGTTATCAGCGCGAGCACTTTATTCCGCATAGCTGTTTTATGCTGCGCTCGGTGGCAAAAGCGAAAAGCGCAGTAAGGTGCCTATCGGTAGCCGTTACGGCGATTATAACGAAGGCGATGCGATGGTCGGTTATAACTTTGGTGATTACAGCCTGAGCCTGCAGGCTCAGAATATCACTGATGAAACCGTGATTACTTCCTGCCTAGCCCGCGGTGATTGCTTCTACGGCCAGCGCCGCGCCATTAGCGCCAACCTGAGATATAACTTCTAACCGCGACACAGACAAAAATGGCCGCAAACGCGGCCATTTTTATCAGCAATGTTCTGCTTAAAACGACCAGGTAGCGCCTAAACTAAAGTTACGCGGTGCGCCGTAGTTATATTGCTGGGTTAAACCGTTGTAATAGGTTTCGTCAAACAGGTTGTGTACATTCAGCTGCACAGACAGTTGAGTGTTAATGTCATAACGTGCCATCAGATTAGCCAGTACAAAGCTGTCTTGTTTAAACTGGTAGGTTTGCGGGCTTAACAACAGCGGTATCACATCACTGTATGACTCGCTCTCCCAGCTTAAGCCGCCACCAAGCGTCAGACCGGCCAGCGCATCAGAAAACGCATAGGTAGAAAACAGATTCAGCTTTTTACGCGGGTGATTAGCATTAATATCGACGCCGTTACGGTCTTGTGCTGTAAATTGCGCATAGCCAGCGCTGAGGTTCCAGTTGTCGTTAACGCGGCCAATCAGTTCCAGCTCAAAGCCTTTGCTTTCGGAGCCGCGGGCAGCAAAAGACGGGAAAAAGTTGTTCGCCGGATCATTATAGCCAGCATCAGCCTGCGCCAGATTGTCCTGCTCGATGCGAAACACCGCTACAGCCGTTTGTACGGCGCCATCAAGAAAGCTGCTTTTTACGCCGATTTCCTGGTTGCTACCAACAATGGCATCGAGGAAGTTGCCATTGCGATCATAAGCATTTTGCGGGGTAAAAATTTCAGTATGGCTGGCATACAGCATATGGTTAGCGGCCACCTGATAAGTTAAGCCGATATAGGGTACAAACTTGTCATCACCAAAGTCCAGCGCCGCGCCATAGTTTAAACCAGACCGCTGCCATTCGGTATAGCGGCCACCGGCGATCAGTTTAACTTGCTCAGTGATGGCAAACCGGCTGGCAGCGTAGACACCTTTTTGCTCAGTATCCAGATCGACCGCCTGCTCTGGATTAGGGTGCCAGGCTGGCTCAGGCAGGCTGCCATCCCATTGATAAAAGTTACCGGTAGAAGGCCATGCCATCGAGGCATAAGTTTGCACTTCTGATTGCTGGCGGCTTTGCAAGGCGCCAACAACAAATTCATGCTCGCGTCCCAGCAGGCTATAACTGCCCTGCAGCTGAATATCGACACTGGTTTGTTTGCTAAACCCTTCGCTGTTATACGGCCAGGCAACTAAGCCCTCCCCGCTGTCTTTACTGGCCGCGCCGTAGATATACAGCAAACGGGTGTCGGCAGTATTTTTATTGTGGTTCAGGTTAACTTTCAGCTGCCAGCCGTTATTAAACTGCTGTGTAAGACTGGCGAAGTGGTTTTTCGCTGTCGAGTCCCAACGCGTCCAATGGGCAGCGGTGGTGGTGCTGATATCCCAGTTGGTTGGCGTATCGTCATTAAACAGCGGTGGCAAAGCGCCCCAGGTTGAGGCGGTAGGGTTATTGTCCTGATAGCTGCTACCCAGGCTTAATGTCATGCCATCACTTAGATCGGCATCCAGCACGCCGTACAATACGGTTTTGTCTTCCTCTGCCAGATCGCGAAAGCTATCACTGAGCTCTTTTTTCGCCACTATGCGGGCACGCACATTGCCATCGGCGCTGAGCGGTGTGGTGACATCAGTAGTAACAAAGCGTTTATTCCAGCTACCGATACCGCCGTTAATACTGCCGCTAAGTTCACGGGCATTAGCATGCTTACGTACCAGGTTAATTGACGCAGAAGGCTCACCGACGCCGGTTAATAAGCCGGTAGCACCACGCACCACTTCAATGCGCTCATAAATGGCGACATCGGTAATGGTTTCGCCGGAATCCCCGGCCAGGCTCCAGGCCATTGGCACGCCGTCGAGCTGAAATTTATCAATATCAAAGCCGCGGGCGCTAAAAGTATTACGCGTGCTGTCAAAGGCTTTAGATGTCAGGCCCGGCGTTTGTGTAACCGCATCAGCAATAGAGCTGATGTCTAAATCTTTAATGCGCTGGGCAGTCATGACACTGACTGATTGCGGTGTTTCCAGTAGCGTTAAACCCAGGCCGGTGGCGGTGTCGATGGTTTCATTTACCGTGTACTGGCCGCGTACGGTAATGGTTTCTACTGCTTGTTCATCTTGCTTTGCTACATCGGCCAGCGCAGCAGCGGGTAAGCATGCCAGTTGCACGGCCAGCGCCAGTTTTAGTTTTTTCATCGAATACTGCATAACCACCTCCAAAAAGTTTCAATGATCATATCGTAATGAAAACACTTATCAATAGCATTGCTTTTATTTGCGACAGATTGCCACTGCTTTTGGTTGAGCACGGCCATGCCAACCTCTGGCAATAGCGCTGAACTGTAGCGGGTTTCCCAGTTAGCTTCAGTTAGCTCTGTTTAACGTAAAGCTGCATCAGTTAACGCTGCGTTGCGCTGTTGCGCTACTTGCGCTTTGCCATACTGCTAAGCACTGTTAATAGTGTTGCAACTGGTGCTGCTTTAGTGGTTGTCGGTAACAGTGCTGCAACAGGGAGCCATTTAAGCGGAGATCAGAAACATGAGCCAAAACAGCCACAGTAATAAACAACCGGGCAATCAGCTAAAACAATGTTGTGTGGCAGTCAGCGCCCTGCTGTTGACTGCCTGTATTTCTACCAGCCCGCAAATGGGCAATTCTAAGGGTAATGTAGTCAGTGGTGGTGCCGGCGGTGCAAACGCGGCCGGCGCTAACTCCGCACTGGAAAGTTGCGATGCAGCACTGGGCACCTTATCGGTATTTGAAGATACCAGCTTACCCTGGTGGCAGGAATATCGAGGGCGCTATCCTACATTGGGCAGCACCTTGCCGGTGATCCGTTTAATGATCCAGCAATCGAACTGCTTTGTCGTGGTTGAACGCGGCAAGGCAATGAATGCGATGAACCGCGAGCGGGAGCTGATGCAATCCGGCCAGTTGCGCCAACAAAGTAATATTGGTGGTGGCCAGATGGTTGCCGCCGATTACACCTTAAGCCCGGAAATCCAGTTCGCCGCCAAAGGCACTCAGGGCGCTAAAGCGTTGGGCGGGGCTTTTCTCGGCTCTTTAGGCGCTTTAGTTGGCGGTGGTGTCAGTAAAAACGAAGCGGCCACCACCTTGCTGCTGGTAGATAACCGCTCCGGCGTGCAGGTATCGGCTGCGGTAGGCAATGCCGGCAATTATGATTTTAATATTCTTGGCGGTATGTTTGGCGGCGGCATGGCCGGCGGTGCCAGCGGTTTTAGCAACACACCTGAGGGTAAAGTGATTACCGCGGCTTTTGCGGATTCGTACAATCAAATGGTGAAGGCGCTGCGTAATTATAAAGCACAGCGGGTAGACGGTGGCTTAGGCAAAGGGGGCAAGCTAACGGTTGGCGGTGCAGAAGATGCGACTCCCCAGGCGACCACTAATTACACTGTTACTGCAGCACCACAGCCGGTCAGGCCGGTAGTGGTTACCCAAAGCCAGACCAGGGTTACAGTATCAGAGCAGGATGACTACAATTTCAGAGTCAATAAATATGACGAAAGGGCATTGGAGAAATACTACGACCACCTGAAAAATGCTGCCAGCTGGATGTCCGGCTTAGCCACTGCCGCCACGCTGGATGATAAAACCCGGACCAGCGTTGTGATGGCAATGAATATGTTTAGTGGTCAGTTAGAATCACACCGCATAGAGCTGGAGTCCTGGCCGATGCCCGCCAAGCAAAAAGCCTGGGCCACGCTGGGCAAACGTATCGAGCAACACAATTCGTTATTTGAGCGCCACCGTCAGGCAGCATTAAAAAATACCGACTTAGGTAGTGATCTCACCTCGATGCTCAGCACCATTCAGTTGGTTACCAAAGCCAGTTTACTCGGCGAATAACCGCCGCAGTTAACATTAAACACCAGGTTGGCTTGGCTAACCTGGTGTTTTGTCACACGCCAATAAATTTTTTTGAACAAATCCCCATTATTACGTTACTCTGCTAACCTGATTGTCTCTCGTTGTATGCATAGACAGCTTTCCGTCTCTCAAGAGGATTTGTTGATGGAACCGGTCGCAGACAAAAACAATGGTCATGCTAAACGTGCGCGCGGCGTGCAGGCATCACCGGCCAAATTACGGGCGGCGCAACTGGCAGCCGGGATAAAATCGCAGGCTGAACTGGCTAAGCGCATCCAACAGCTCGAAGGTCTGGACAAAGCGCCCCGCTCTTTGGTTAACCGGGTTTTTAGCGGCGAACAGGTCGATTTACTCAGCCTGGAACGTGTCGCCAGGGCGCTGAACACTCAGGCCTGGACGTTGTATTTAAGTTCTGACGATCAACCTGCCGATAACCTCAGCACGGCGCAAACAACCGCATCCGCCGCTGCTAAAGCTAAACTGGCACCCTGGCTGTATGCAGCCGCTATGTTAATGCTGCTGTTACTGGTTGGCCACTACTGGCCAGCAGCTGAAGAAGCCATGCCGCAGCTGAGTGCCAAACCGGCAGCACTGCAATTAGAGCGCAAAGTGATCACTGTACTGCCGCTGCAGGGAGAACACAGTCAGCTGCTGACACCTTTGCTGGAGCAGGCTTTAGCCAGCTACAGCAGCAGCCTGCCCGGCAGCGCCGGCCGTTTTGCCAGTGCCAATCCATTGCAATTGCTGGCCGACAAACAAGCCGACATAGTGTTTACCGGTGAAAGCCGCCAATTTGGCCGCCATTTAGCACTACGATTATTTGTTTATCAGCGCGACGGCATGCAGCAAATTTGGGCCGGCACTGTTGCAGTGTCGTCATCTGAAGCACTATTACTGAGTTACTTCTCTGATACTATTGCCCAGGCCAGACAAAATTTAGCCGCTATCGCCAATCCGGATTGGGATCTGGTGCTGCGTTACACCGACAGTCTGAACTATTTTGAGCTTGACCGTACTGAACAAAATTTGCTACGTCTGAGCAATGAGTTATCGGCCATAGTGCGGCTGGATGCCAGCTACACCGATGCACATGCCGCCCTGTGTTCGACGCTGATACAACAAAGTATTCTTAACGGTAGTCCCGATACTCTGCAAGAAGCCCAACTGGCCTGTGACCAGGCGGCCGCGCTAAATCCTGATGCGATAAGTGTATTGCAGGCCAAGGCCAATCTGGCACGTAAGCAGGGTGACACCGCACAGGCAGAGCAGTTGCTACAGCACATTTTAAGCCGCGACAGTGACAACGTAACCGCTAAGTTTGTGCTGGCCGAAGTGCTGCTGCAGCAATACCGCAAAACCGGCGACAGCAGCCATATCGGCCAGGCTGTTAGCTTACTGAACCAGGCTGCCGCTACCGAGCCGAAAAACTGGAAGTTGCCCTACACGCTGGGCCGGGCCTATTATTTTAGCGGCGATGTGGATAACGCTATTTTCTGGTCTGGCCGGGCGGCTGAATTACGGCCGGAGTTTCAAACCTACAATAATCTTGGCACCCTGCAATTTTGCAAAGGCGATCTGGCCGCCGCCAAACAGCACTATTTAGCCGCGCTCAGCTATCAGCCAGAGCATGAAATCGTACAAGCCAATATTGCTACCGTGCATTATTACCTGGAAGAATATCAGCAAGCGATAGCCATCTTTGAGCAGCGTTTGCAGGCTCTGCAGCAACAAGGCTCGGACCAGCAGTACAATATCTGGATGAACCTGGCTAATGCTTATCGCCATGCCGGTGCTGTAAATGAAGCCATAGCGGCTTATCAAAAGTCGCTGCAGTTTATCGAGCATGCCATTGCCAAAGGTGAAGCCAACCTGCTGCAACGGGCGATACGGGTAGCCATTTACCTGGATTTGGCGCTATTACAACCCGGGCTGGTTTCCGCGCAACTGCAGTCATCGCTGCGTGAAGAAGCCCTGGCGCTGGATGCCGCCGCTGAACCGGCCTCTTTACATATGATGGCGCTGATCTGGATGTACCTGGGCGATATGGACAAAGCCGGCCAACTGAAGCAACGCCTCGCCGGTAATTGCCCGGGGTTTGTCGCCTCACCGGATTTTGCACCGCTCAATGCTTACCTGAGTAACGCAGCAGCGGCACAGTAATGCTGTTGTCAGGCAAAACTCAGTACCAGGCTAATAATGATGCCGGTAACGATAAGCTGCAGCAGACAAAAGCCCATAATATCTTTTGCTTTTAACCCGGCAATGGCCAGTACCGGCAAGGCCCAGAATGGCTGAATTAAGTTAGTCCAGGCATCGCCCCAGGCTACCGCCATAGCAACTCGGCTAACATCAGCGCCCAGCTGCAGCGCCGCAGGTAGCATTACCGGCGCCTGCACGGCCCACTGGCCGCCACCGGACGGCACAAAGATATTGACAATGCCGGCACTGATAAAACTCCAGAATGCCAGGGTTTCTGCCGTGGCAAAGCTGACAAACCACTGTGACATACTTTGCGCTAAACCGGATTGCAGCATAATCGCCATTATGCCGGCGTAAAACGGAAACTGGATAACTATACCAGCGCCGCCTTTAATCGCCTGCTGCAAACTGTGCAACAACCGGCTTGGCGTGCCATGCAGTACTATAGCGATGAACAAAAACAGAAAGTTGACGATATTTAGATTAAGGCCACCGCCTTTAACAAAATACTGCACCAGATAAGCCAGGCCAGCGAAGCCAACCAGCAAACCTAACACCAGACTGTTTTCCAGTTTATCGGCCGGCCGATCGCTCGGGTTGCTAATATAGGCGTTATCGCGCAGTTTGGCCGGATCAATACACACACTGTCTTCTGCTTTGGGTAACATCAGGTAATTAACCAGCGGCACGGCAATAAACAAAGCCGCGACCAACAGCAGGTTAAAGCCGGCAAAAATGGTGTCGCTGGTAGGAATGACGCCAATCTGGCCGGCACTGAAATGGTTGGCGGTGGCGATAGTCAGCGGTATTGAACCCGCCAGGCCACCATGCCAGACAATAAAACCGGAATAAGCGCTGGCAACCAGCAAGCGGTAATCCACTTTTACTCTTTTCGCCAGCGCTTTAGCAAACAGGGCGCCAACCACCAGACCAAAGCCCCAGTTCAGCCAGCTGGCAGCAAGTGACACCAGCGTGACCAGCACTATGGCCTGGCCAGCACTACCGGCCAGTTTCGCCAGCCTGTCGAGCATGCCTTTTACCAGCGGGGTGTTGGCCAGCATAAAGCCGGTAATCAGTACCAGCAGCATTTGCATGGAAAAGCTCAGCAGCCCCCAAAAACCATCGCCCCAATACTGCAATACCTGCAAAGCGCTTTGCTGCTGCCATAGCACAGCCGCAGCCGAGACCAGCAGGCTTAGCAACAACACAAAAATATAAGGATCGGGCAGATAGCGTTCTACCAGTTTAACTAAGGGTTTAGCAGCAGCGTTTAGCATAGTAAACTCGTTGTTATGTTAGTTATCCGTGGATGTAGCATGGCTGATTTTCGCAGCAGCACACAATACCAAAACACCATAACGCAGTTAGTTAACACACTGCAATCCGGGCTTAACTTACCGGCAGTGATTGGTATTAGTGGTGCGCAGGGCAGCGGTAAAAGCACCCTGGCCGCAGAATTGGTTGCTCAGCTGCAAGGCCAGGGCATCGCCGCTGCGGCGGTATCGCTGGATGACTATTACCTGGATAAAGCGCAGCGCCAGCAGCTGGCACAGACTATTCATCCGTTGCTGGCGCAACGTGGTGTACCGGGCAGCCATGATATAACTCTGGCTATTGCGCAGGCCAAAGGGCTGCTGGCAGGCGAACCGGTGGCCTTGCCGCAGTTTGATAAAGCGCTGGATCAGCCGTTAGCTTCTTTAGCGGCGCAACGGCTGGATATATTAATTGTCGAAGGCTGGTGTCTGGGCCTGGCACCACAAACGGCGGCCGAGCTGGCAACGCCGGTTAATCTGCTGGAAGCACGTGAAGACAGCCAAGGCAATTGGCGCCATTACGTTAACAGCCAATTGGCCGGGCTCTATGCTGAATATTGGCAATTACTTAAACCGCTTGTCTGGTTGCAAGCACCGGATTGGCATTGCGTCTGCCGCTGGCGGGCGAAACAAGAACAACAGCTATGGCAAAACCGCGGTGCAGGCATGACAGAGGCTGAACTGGCCCGTTTTATGTTGCCGTTTCAGCGTTTGACACTGGCCAGCTGGCAACAGCTGCCACAGCACGCCGATATTATTATTTCACTGGATCAGCAACATAACCCCGCTCACTTTAGTATCAAATAACATAGCTTTACCAAGGTTTCGGTAACAAATTAGCAATTGACAGCGTTGTCATTTAACCGTTAGGCTGTTTTTTAAACAATCAAAACGGGGAAAACCATGCGCTACTCATCTATCGCTTTACTGCTGTTATTAACAGGTTGTGATCAGGCTCAGCAAGCAACGTCATCCGAGCCGACTAAAGCTAAACCAACGCAGGCTGTTGCTGTTGAAGCCTTTATGTTCGACGACTTTGACTATGCTAACCCAGACGCCTTATTTGCCAACGGCTGGACCGCCCGCACTGAAACCGGCCACCCTGGCATAGCTGGTGCCGCCTGGTCAGCCGACGGCATTAGCACCCACCAAGCACCAGACGGCGCCCAATTCGGTATTGCCCGTATGAGTTCCATCACCGATGGCACCGGCGAAGGCACCCGCCATACGCAAATTTGCCATGCGCGTAAATACCTGTATGGCACTTATGCGGCGCGGGTATTTTTCCGTAACGAGCCAAGCTATGGCCCGGATGGTGATGAAGTGATCCAGACCTTTTACGCCATTAGCCCGCTGGCAGCACCGCTGGATCCGGATTACAGCGAAGTAGATTTTGAATATCTGCCCAACGGCGGTTGGGGCGAAGGCAGTGACAACGCCATGTGGACCACCACCTGGGAAACCTTTCAGTTAAAACCCTGGACCAAGGTTAACGAATACAGCCGGGTGCCGGGTGATTATGCCGGCTGGCATACGCTGGTGATGAACGTAACGGCTGATGCCGTACGCTACTATGTCGATGGCAACTTAGTTGGCGATCACAGTGCGGCTGTAGCACCGGAAGTGCCAATGTCGATGAATTTTAACCTGTGGTTTATGCCCAAAGGCGCTGATGGCTCGGTCGGCCCGATTGACTCGCCAGAGTCCAGACAGTACCAGCAGGATATTGACTGGGTGCTGCATGTTGAAGATAAGTTGCTTAACACTACAGAAGTTGAAGCCAAAGTAGCTGCCCTGCGTGCCGGCGGACAACGCGCCGTCGATCAGGTTGCCGACAAAGGCGTAGCAGCTTATTGCGGTTTATAACGCGGCCAGACTTGACGTTTTTTGCCGGCAAGTTAGAGTGCATCCATCGCGTTTTCAGATGAATCACTATGCCGGCCTTCCGTTTAGTAATGTCCCGCGTTAGCGAAGACTATCTGTTACTAACATTGTTATTGTTGTTGCCACTGTTGTTGTGGCTGCAACCGACAAGCCCGGCTAACCTGGCTGCACTGGTAGACTGGCATACAGTAACAGCGCTGGCAGGTTTAATGCTGCTTAGCCGGGCATTGGAAGATAGCGGTTATCTGGCCCGTTTTGCCGCCCGGGTGTTGCCACGTTGTCATTCTGAGCGCCTGTTAGCGCTGCTGATGTTGCTGTTTGCGGCGCTGCTGTCTGCCATCGTTACCAATGATGTCGCCTTGTTTATTCTGCTGCCCATCACGCTAAGCATTGGCCGTTTAACCGGTTTGCCGGTGGGGCGGTTGATTATTTTTCTGGCGTTGGCGGTCAATGCCGGCTCGGCTTTAACCCCTATTGGCAACCCGCAAAATTTGCTGCTGTGGCAAGCTTCCGGCTACAGTTTTTGGCAGTTTACGCTGATGATGGCGCCGCTTTCGCTAAGTTTACTGTTGCTGATTTTGCTATTAAGTAGCCTGGCTTTTGGCTGCAACAAACTTAATATCGTGGTGCCGCACAATAACAGCGCCGACAACAAGCGTTTATTTGCCTGGTCGCTGGCCGGTTACCCGCTGTTTATTCTGGCGATGGAATACCAGCTGGCGCCTTATGCGGCGCTGGCCATACTGCTGGCATATACGGTATGCAAACGCACTGTAGTCAGTGGTATTGACTGGCTATTACTGCTGGTGTTTATGCTGATGTTTATAGACCTTGGCCTGCTGGCGCAACTGCCATTGTTACAGCAATCGGCAGCGCAGTTAATCACACTGCCAGATGGCAGCTATCTGGGCTCTGCCATCCTGTCGCAGCTAATGTCGAATGTACCGGCAGCGATTTTCCTGCAGCATTTTACTACCGACTGGCGCGCCCTAAGCTGGGGCGTCAGTGTCGGTGGCTTCGGCCTGGCCATTGGCTCACTGGCCAATTTAATTGCACTCAGGCTCAGCAAGCAACCCGGTCTGTGGCGCGAGTTTCATCTTTGGTCGCTGCCGGTGTTTGCACTCAGCTTAGTATTAGGCTGGTTATTGCTATAAGCTAACACTATCACCTTCATTTAAAATCAGCAGCGGCACCGTACTTTGCAGTTGCTGCTGCATATGCAACAACCGCAGCAGAGGTGAGTGCGAGCTGATATCACCCATTTGCCAGCTGGCATTACCATATCCCCACGGGATCATCACTTTGCAGCCCAACTCTGCTGCTGCAACTAACGCATCTTCCGGTGTGGTATGCACATAGCGATACCCGTCGCCGTTTTCCTCATGATGATAAGAAGCTATAGGCAGCAGACAGATATCAATTTCGCCATAGCGCTGCTTAATATCGCTGAAATGCGCGGAATAGCCGGTATCACCGGCGAAAAATAGCGTCTTGCCAGAATGTTCCAACAACCAGCCACCCCACAGAGCACGGTTATCATCATTGAATAACTTGCGGCTGTTAAAATGGTGAGCCGGCATTAAATGAATATTCAGCCCGCCCTGTTGGCTATGGCTGTACCAGGCTTGTTCAATAATGTTATAGCCGCCTCTTGGCATGTAATCGGCCATGCCCATTGGCAGATAGTAGGTAGCCTTGTTACCAATTTGCGCAATACTGGCATGGCTGAAATGATCATAATGCAGGTGCGAATACAGCACGGCATCAATATTGGCTAATTGTTGCGCAGTCAGTTTAGGCATGTAAGGCCGCTTGATAATGCCAGCAAAGTGCTGCGCCCAGCTTACCGGCCAGTCAAACTGGCCGAACACCGGATCAAACAGCAATTGCTGGCCATCCGGTGTCTGTACTAAAAAACTGGCGTGGCCCAGCCACTGCAGGCTGTATCCGGTTTTCAGCTCCGGTGCCCGCTGCACGCCAGTGTATTGGCAATCCTGGCCCGGGGTCTTACATGACACAGCGGGGTGCGCCGGATAGCAGTCAGCAGCACAGGTTACCGGGTAGGTGGGGTAACCTTTTGCCGGACGGTACAGGTTGCGGTATCGTCCCTTATATTCACCCTCGCCGATCTGCTCTATAACGGCATTGCTAGCAATGTGTTGTTGCACCCTGTTGGGGGCACTACAGGCGCTGAGTAGCAGCGCACTGCCAAGCAGCACGCCTGTCGAAACCATACTTAGTTTCACTAACAATCCTTTATTTATCATTGTGATTTCACTATTGCTGTCTTAATACCATAGCTGGCTTACGACCGGCAACCTGCCAGGCCAGGGCAGCAACGGTACACCAGCAAATAGCAAAGGTAACAGCGGCCGCCAATAGATACCACAGCGGGCTTTGGCTGACGCGCACGCTAAACTCAGTCAGCCAGCTATCTAGTGCCCAAAAGGTGACCGGGATCGCCAGCACAGCGCTGATGGCCATTAGCCGTAAATATTCACTGGCCAGTAAATTTACCAGACTAAACCGCCCGGCGCCCAGCACCTTACGCATGGCCACTTCGCGTGAGCGCTGCTCGGCACTGAACGCTGCCAGACCAAATAAACCAACGCAGGTTAAGGCAATCGCCAGGCCTGCAAAAATACCGATTACTTTGCCCTGGCGCTGCTGGTTATGGTACATGGCATTGTAGTCATCATTTAACCAACTTAATTGCAAATCCTGCCGCTGCAGCCGCTCGCTTAATAGCTGTTGCACTGCAGTGCGGGCGGCAACTGCGTGCTGTGGCTGCATGCTGAGCAGAATATTGCTGTAAGTCATCGGTGAGCGGCCACAGATCATAATTAACGGTTGTTGTTGTTTTAACGCTGAACCCACCTGAATATCGGCCACCACACCGACAACCTGCATCCGTAGCACCGGGTTATCGCCCGGCAACAACCATTGCTGGCCAATAGCGTCCTGCAACTGGCTGTAACCGGCTTGGCGCGCCAATGATTCAGTAATAATTACCGCAGCAGTAGCAGAATCGCCGTGCGTTTGATACCAGTCAGTTTGGTAGGTTGCGCTAAAATCTCGCCCGGCCAGCAGCGTCAGACCAGCGGCTTCGGCGATATTAAAGCCGGCACCCAGCTGGGAAACCGGCGGCAGTGCGGTATCTTCTGTCTGGCCCGGTAGCTGAACCTCCATCGCCTGCGAAATAGTATCGGTCAGCTGCATATCCATAATTGTTACAGCCTCTACCCCTTCCAACGCCTGCAGGCTTTGCAACAGGTTTTGATTGCCGGCCCAAAACAGCTGTTTGTTATCAATACCATTCACCATCAAGCGGGCATCGCGCTGGTAACCGGTAGGCTGGCTTTGCAGCAGCTGCAATTGTTGCTGCAGCACCACACTAGCCACGAGCAAACCAATGGTAATGGCGCCCTGCAATACCAGCAGGCCTTTACGCAACCATATCGCCGTGTTGCCGCGCTGAAAATCTCCGCTCAGCACTTTTTTCGTGTCAAAGGCCGAGATAAACACCGCCGGATACACACCAGCCAGCAGACCGACACTAACAACACTGCAAAGTAAAATCAGACCAAAGCTACCGGCGTAATCCAGGCTAAGCGGGCGGTTTACCAGCAAATTAAACTGTGGTAGCAGCCACTCTACCGCTACCGCAGCCAGTAAACCGGCACAGCAGGCAATGAGTAACGATTCCAGCATAAACTGCACAAACAACTGGCCACGGCTGGCACCCAGCGCCTTGCGCACACCCACTTCTTTAGCGCGCATAGCGGCGCGGGCGGTACTCATATTAATAAAGTTAATCGCCGCAATTACCAGCAGCAACACCGCCAGTAATAAGCAGATATTTACCGTTGTGGCCGAGCCATTTACTTTAAATTCATAGGCTAATGCCGAGTGCAGATGAATATCTGTCAGGGCGCGCATTTCCAGTGTGCTCATGTGCTGACCGTTGTACGCCTGTTGATTAAGCTGTTCTGTTAGCCGGTGCAACAGTGCAACTTTATCAACGTCCGCCGGCAAACTGATATAGCTATAGACGTTATTGCTTGCCAGCCCAGCAGCGGCCACCCGCTCACTTATACGGCGCAAAGAGCCGGCCTGAAAATGGCTTTGCTCAGGTAAGCGATATACTGCGCCTACCGTATAGCGCTGCTCGCCCAGTTGTAATTGCTGGCCTAAAATACTCAGCTTGCCGAATAACCGCAGCGCTTCATGCTCAGATAGCGCGATCTGGTTCGGTTGTGCCAGACTGGCGGCCAAATCACCTTGCAGCACATCAATATGAAAGAAGTCTGTGATATTGGCATCCACTGCTTGTGGCCATTCCAATGTCAGTTGCTGGCTGGAATCGGCCAGACGCACCGCTGGCGCACCGATGTTAATCCGTGTCACGTCAATACGCGGGTCATAGTCTTTCAGTAGCGTCGCCATTGCTGGGCTGGAGATCGGAAAACGCTGGTTTAAAGGCAGAAAAAATTGCTCTAGCCGGTAGGTATTGCCAGCATTCGGGTGCATCTTGTCAAAGCCCAGCTCATAGCTGACATAGAGCAAAATCAGTAGCGCTGACGCTAAGCCAACGGTTAAACCGAGCAAATTCAGCGCTAAATGGGTTTTATGCCTAAGCACAGCGCGTACGCCGGTAGTAAGGTAATTACCTAACATGGCTATTGAGTTAACCGCGGGTGAGTTAAGCATATTTCGCCTCCTGCCTGGCTTCCATGGCCCGCTCGGTAATAATCTGGCCGTCCAGCATCCGTACGATACGGCTGGCATAGCGTGATTCATGCTCAGAGTGGGTAACCATTACGACTGTGGTGCCGTCGCGGTTAAGCTGGCGCAGCATCTGCATCACTTCTTCGCTGTTTTTTGAGTCCAGGTTACCGGTGGGTTCGTCGGCTAAAATCAGTGCCGGGTTAATGACTAAGGCGCGTGCTACTGCCACCCGTTGCTGCTGACCACCGGATAGTTGCAGCGGTAAATGATCGGCACGATGGTCTATCTGCATCCGTTGTAATATCGCCTCTACCCGCTGTTTACGCTCGCCGGCAGCGACACCCTGATACTGCAGCGGCAGCTCTACATTCTGAAATACCGTTAGCTCATCAATCAGGTTAAAGCTTTGAAACACAAAGCCGAGTTTGGTTTTTCTAAGCTGCGCCAGCTGTTTTTCGCTGTAACGGGCAATATCGGTACCTTCGAACAGGTAAGCGCCGGCGCTGGGGCTGTCCAGCATGCCTAGAATGCTCAGCAGGGTAGATTTACCGCAGCCTGAAGGGCCCATAATGGCAACAAAGTCGCCTTGTTCAATGTGTAAATCAATCTGGTTCAGCGCTGTGGTTTCAAGCTCGGCGGTGCGAAACACCCGGTTCAATTGTTGTAACTGGATCATCTTGCTGTCCTTATTGTTGTAACTGAATAGTATCGGCTTGGGCGAAATCGCGATAGCCGGAAATAATTACCTGGTCACCGGCGTTCAGGCCGCTGACAATTTCAATTTGATTGGCGCTTTGTTTACCCAACGTCACTGCCTGTTTGCGCGCCGTGGCGCTGCTGCTGTCCAGTACATACACATACTGGCCAGCGCTGTCGGCTAAATAGGCGCCGCGCGGCAGTACCAGCGCACTGCGCTGCTGCGCTTCCAGTTGCAGAGTTAAATTGACTGACTGGCCACGGGTAACGTTGTGCCCGCCCGGCAGGCTAAACTCGAGTTGAAACTGGTTATTCACCACCCGGCTGTCAACGCGGCTTAGCGTTAATGGCAGCTGTTGCTGGTTAAGACTGGCCACCGCCTGCATACCAACGGCTACCCGGCTTAAGTAAAATTCATCGACACTGGCCACCAGTTTGTATTGGCCGGGGATATCAATCTGGCCCATGCGGCTGCCCGGCGCGCGCGACTCACCGGCTTCAACATTAAACTCGCTCAGGTAACCGCTAACCGGCGCTTTGACCAGCAGGTTTTGCACATTCAACCTTGCAAATTCGAGGTTTTTTGTCAGCATTGCCACGCTGTCGCTGAGCTGGCTCAGCTGTTGCTGGCGAATGGCTTCTTCCTGCTGCTGCTGTTGTTTAGTCAGCACCAATCGTTGTTGCTGATAGCTTAAATCCTGCTGCAGATTCAGCAGGTGCTCTTTGGCCAGCACGCCGGTTTTTACCAGCGGCTCACTTTGCGCCAGGTTACGGCTTAAGGTGGTTATCTGGTGTTCAATATCCAGCACGTCTCGCTTCAGGTTTAAGCGGTTGGTTTCAATGGTCATTTGCGTATTGCGCAGAAAATTCATCTGCTCGGTGACCTGAGCTTCGCGGCTGATTAAGTCCAGCTGCAGCGCCGTGTTACTCAGCTTTACCAGCGGTTGGCCCTGCTCGACAAACTGGCCCTGTTCGGCCAGCTTTTCTTCAACGCGGCCACCTTCAATCACATCCAGAAACACCGTTTGCTGCGGCAATACATTGGCACGCAGCGCTATGCTTTCCTGCAGACTTTGCTGCTCAACTAACGCGGTACTGACCGAACTTAGTGGCAACTGCACTGACATTTGCGCACTGGCCTGCCAGTTGCTGCCTAACCAGACCGGGCCAGCCACTAAAGCCGCCATCACTGCAGGTTTAACCAGGCGTTGCTGTAAAGGCCGGCTTATTTTTTTATCCATCGGTAGACTTCCCCAAATAGCACTGCATCTTGCTGTTGTTAACGCAAGTGGCATGCCAAACACTAAACACTTACATTTCACCAGCTTAGCTATAAAGCTAATAACCGGCGTGTCCGCTGGTGATACAGCTGCTGTCCATTAATGGACAGCTTGATACCGCCTTAACTTATTGGATTTAAAAGCTTGTTGCGCACAGAAAACCTTTTAGGTAGGGTGCTGGGATAAACCGCAAGGATGAATTAATGAAACAGCCATATAGTGTGCTGGTGCTGGATGATAACGCCGATATTCTCACCGCCAGCCGCATTTTTCTAAAGCAGCATTTTGCCACTGTGATTACGCTGGCCGAGCCGGCGCAGCTACTGAGCACCCTTAACAGCCAGCCATTTGATCTGCTGTTACTGGATATGAACTTTAGCCGCGATACGCAAAGCGGCGAGGAAGGCCTGTTTTATTTAAAGCAAGCGCTGCAGGCGCAGCCCACCCTGAAAGTGGTGATGATGACTGCCTACGCCGCCCTGCCGCTGGCGGTAAGAGCCATGCAATTGGGCGCTGCTAACTTTATTGCCAAGCCCTGGCAGAACGAGCAGCTGCTACAAAGCTTAACCCAGGCACTGCAGCACACTGCCAAGCAGAGTCAACCGCGACAGCAGCCTGAGCACAGCGCCATTACCGACATTCCGCTGCTGGGTAACAGTCCGGCCATGCAGCAGGTACTGCGTACCGTGGAAAAAGTCGCCCAAACTGATGCAAATGTGTTATTGCTCGGCGAAAGTGGCACCGGTAAAGCGTTGGTGGCACAGGCCATTCACCAGGCATCAAAGCGCGCCGCTAAGGCTTTTGTTAGCGTCGATATGGGCAGTTTAAATGCCAGCCTGCTGGAAAGTGAGTTGTTTGGTCATAAAAAAGGCGCCTTTACCGATGCCAAAACCGATTATACCGGCCGTTTTGTCCAGGCTGAAGGCGGTAGCCTGTTTCTGGATGAGCTGGCTAATTTAGCCCTGCCGCAACAAGCGAAATTATTAACTGCGCTGCAAAACCGTACTGTGGTACCGCTGGGGTCCGGCCAACCGGTCGCGGTGGATATCCGCTTAATTTGCGCCACTAACGACAATCTATACCAGGCGGTTGCGCAAGGCAGCTTCCGCCAGGATTTGCTGTACCGCATTAATACGGTAGAAATAGTGCTACCGCCGCTGCGTGAGCGTAGCGAGGATATTCCGTTGTTGCTGAACTGGTATCTGCAGCATTACTGCCGCAAGTATCAACGGGCGGCCTTACAGATCAGCAGCAGCGATCAGCGTTACCTGCAACACTATAACTGGCCGGGTAATGTGCGCCAATTGGCACATTCAGTAGAGCGCGCAGTGGTATTGGCAGAAGGCAATACGCTGGATTTCAGCCAGTTACCTGCAGCAGCAGCCGCTACAGCTACGGTAACCGAGCCAACCACCGGCAACGATTTTTTGCTGGAATTTGTTGAGGAACAAACCATTCGGCAGGCGCTGCAGTATTATCAGGGCAATGTCAGTCAGGCGGCTAAAGCGCTGGGCTTAACCCGCGGCGCCCTGTACCGGCGGTTAGAAAAATATGGCCTTTAAACTGCGTTTCGCCTTATTGCTAAGCAGTTTTTCTGTGCTACTGATGCTGACTTACCGACAATGGCTGGCCGGGCCGTCAGCGTTGGCAGTAACACTTACACTCTGTGCACTGCTGTTGGCCGGCTTAATCTGGCAGCACAGCAAGATGCAACAACGCCAGGCCGCACTGGTGCTAAAAGCACTGGCTAATCAGGACACCTCGCTAACACTGCGTAACCAGCCCGAGCTGCAACACTTGCTGGTACAGGTGCAACAGCAGCTTTGCAGCAGCCGTCAGCAGGCAGAAGCGCGGGCGCAATATCTGCAAACCCTGCTGAGCCAACTGGATATTGCCGTGCTGGAGTTTGCTGACAATGGCTGTTTGCTGCAGGCCAACCCGGCGGCGCAGCGCTTATTGTCAACCACTCAGTATCAGCAGTTGCAACAGGGCCGGTTTGACGAAGGTAATTTGCCGCTGTTGGCCGCTATACTGGGGCAGACCAGCACCCACTATCAAGGGCAGTTGCAATGGCCGCAACCCGGCTACAACGACCGGTTAGCACTAAGTATTGTCTGCACCCGGATCCAGGGCCAGTTGCGTAAACTGGTGACATTACAGAGTATTAATCAGGCGTTATTGCAACAGGAAGTGCAGGCCTATCAGCAGCTAACCCGGGTACTGACGCATGAAATTGCCAATTCGGTTACGCCGATGGCGTCTCTGGCGCAAAGTTGCCAGCAGATCCTGCCGCCAGCCGGCACCGTGCTAAGCCCGGATGACCACGCCGATTTAACCGAAGCGCTGGCGACAATAAACCGCCGGGGCCAGCATCTGGCCGATTTTATCCTGTCATTTAAGCAACTAAGCCAGCCGGTACAAGCACAGCTACAACATACCGATATTGTCCCGATTATTAATAATTGTCTGGCGTTAATGCGGCCGGCCATCAGCCAACAGGGCGCTCAGTTAACAACCCGGTTACCAGACACAGTGATGTTATGGCTGGATAACGCGCTAATGGAGCAGGTACTGATTAATCTGCTGCAAAATGCGCTGGATGCGATGCAGCATAGCGCGCAAAAACACCTCGCGCTGACATTGCAACCTAACGTTCAGCAACAATGGCAGCTTGATATTATTGATAGCGGGCCGGGCATCAGGCCGGAAGTGGTACAGCAGATCTTTATTCCGTTTTTTACCACTAAACAACACGGGTCAGGTATCGGTTTAAGCTTGTCGCGGGCGTTGTTACAGGTGCAGGATGCACAACTTGAATACGTGCCGGGTGAAGCACCCGGCAGTTGTTTCCGTATCCGCTTTGCGCAGTAACGTTTGTGGCTTACAGGGCGTCTGAGGCCCGGTTACTGCCCAGCTTTTTCTCTAATTTTTCGATCTTTTCCTGCGCCTGTTCACGGTAACGTGTCAGGCGTTCAATAGTGGAGGCGGCGTTGTCTTTTACAAAGCTAACTTGCTGCTCAAGCTGAGATTTTTGCTTTTTAAGCTTGTCCTGCTCCAGTTGCATATCTGCCACCTGATCACGTTGCTGTTGCAGCTCTTCGCGTAGCTGGCGGATAATTTCACGCTGTTCGCTCTGGTGATTAGCCGTAATAGCAGCCTGTTCTTTCAACATAGCGTTGTTTGCACGCAACTGATCCAGGCTGGCCTGGATATCCTGCGATTCATCAATCTCATCACTTTGTGCTTTTTGCATGGCATCAAGTTGTTCTTGCGCCTTAACCGCACTGTCACGCTGTACATCGGCGTCACGTTTGCTGTGATCGAGTTCTTTATTAACTTCGCTAAGTTGCTTTGTCAGCTGATCCAGCTCTTTTTCCAGCCGCGCTATGCTCTCTGCGGCCACTTTGGCCTGAGCTTCATATTCTGCCGCCAAAGCACTGTCCAGCTCTGCCGTTACCACGTTGCTTTCCGCTGCCGCCGGTGCGGCTTGCTTTGCCGTCTCAAGTGACTTCAGGGCATCATCACGCTCACTGATCAGCTGTTCGATTTTTTGCTGCGAGCTGGTCAGCTCGGTTTGGGCTTTATTCAGCTCGGTTTGCAGCGCTGCCAGTTCAGCAGAGTTATCAGCATTTTGCCCTTCGGTAGCAACCGATTCACCCTTACTGTTTTTTAATTGTTCTAGTTGAGCCTGCAGGCGTTTGTTAAGTGCCACAGCCTGAGTTTCGGTTTTAGTGGCTTGCTGCAGTTTGCTTTCAAACTCGTCCAGCATGGCCTGTAATTCGGTTACATCATGCTCACGGGTTTGTAGTTCGTCCAGTGTCTTTTTACTATCCTGACGGGCTTTATCCAGCTCTGCTTTAACCTTGGCTTCAGCGTCTTGCAATTGCTTTAGCTGTTGTTCCAGTTTTGCCGCAGCATCGGCTTTGCTTTGTAGTGGTTCCAGTTGCTGCTCGGTAGCCGCAAGTTCTGCCTGCAGTTGTTGCAGACGCTGCTGGTTTTGTTGTTGCTCGCCCTGCAGTTGTTGCTCCAGCTCTTCCTGCGCCTGCTGAGCCGCGATCAGCTTTAACTGCAGCTGTTCTGTCTCGGCTTTAGCCTGTTGCGCTTGCTGCTGCGCTTCTTCGGCTTGTTTGCTAAGTTGCTGCAGTTGGTTTTCTAATTGCTTCAGGCTGGTTTTGCTGTCATTCAGCTCCTGATCGGCTAACGCCAGTTCAGAACGCAATTGCTCCAACTCAGTGCTGGCTTTTTCCAGCTCAGCGCTGGTTTTTTGCAGCTGATCTGCCTGATAGTGATTTTGGCTTACCGCTTCATCGCGCTCATCAGTCAGGCTGGCAAATTTTTCTGACTGAGTGGCCAGTTGCTGTTGTTGTTGTTGCAAGCTGGTTTCCAGCTCGGCTTTGCGTTGCTCCAGCTGGCCAATTTGCTGCTGCAATTCACGGTTATGCTCCGCTGCCAGTACTTCTGCCTGCATAGCCTGCTGCAACTGCTGATTTAATTGATCGGTCAGTTTTTTAGAGTGCGCTTCCGCTTCCCGTTGAAAAGCGGCTACAAATTCGCTGCTGAACATACCCTTTTCTGCCTCCGGTGTCACCGGAGCGTGGTTGGCCTGTTCATTACGCCATTTCTGGTAATGAACAACTAAGCTGGCCTGGGCACCGGGCACTTTTGAAATTAAATAATCTAGCGAAACAGGTTTGCCGGTCTTATGCAATTCATCACAGATCTTCTTAACTTCACTATATTGCGTCATCGTTCATTTTTCCAACAGGCGGGGTGAAAGTACAACAAATACGGGTTGAAACCAAAACCGATATTCTAAAAGATTTTTCGCTAAAGCCAAATTTTAATTACATTTTTTTTTCATGCGATGGTTAAGTCTGTAAGACAAAACGGCTTTTAAGCTACTCCGGTTACATGAACATCAGCTTAACATTTGCCTATAAGCGTAATTAATTGTTATGCCGCTGGCTTTCAACCGGCTGGCTCTATTATGCTGCTGCGCATTAAACAGGAGAACCGACAACATGACCGGAAAATTAGTTAATACATTGCTGGCGACATTCGCCTTAGGCTACACCAGTCTGGCGCAAGCCACCATAGTAGAAGTAACAACTAATCTGGGTAAGTTTGAAATAAACTTATATGACCAAAGCACCCCGGTCACAGTGCAGAATTTTCTTAGCTACGTAAATAGCGGCAAGTATGACGGAACGGTAATGCATCGCTCTGAGCCTGGTTTTGTTATCCAGGGTGGCGGCTTTGTATTTGATCAGGCGTTACCGTTAAAGGCAGTTGCAACCAATGCTCCGATACTGAATGAGCCTAAATGGTCTAACGTGCGCGGCACCGTTGCCATGGCTAAACTGGGTGGCAATCCTAACAGTGCAACCAATCAATGGTTTATCAACCTGAGTAACAATGCCAGCAATCTGGATTTCCAAAACAGTGGCTTTACCGTTTTTGGCCAGATCAGCAGCAGCGACATGTCAGTGGCAGACGCCATTGCCGCCTTGCCGCGTTTCTCTTTTAATGGCCTGACTAATTTACCGCTGCGTAATTACAGCAACAGTGACCGGGATGATAACAAACCTTTAGTAGCCGACAACCTGGTTACAATTGAGTCTATTGTGGTCGTTGATGCCAGGCCAAATACCGTGGCCGGCCTGACACAGACCCCCACCACTAACACCGGTGCGGCAGGCGGCAGCGATAGCAGTGGCGGCAGCGGCGGCTGGTTATGGTTACTGCCACTGAGCGTCTTGCTATTGCGCCGGCGCAAATAACAGTCAATCTAGTTAGTAAAAACGGAGCATCAGGCTCCGTTTTTGTTTATTCGCCCCGCCAACCACAACAAAATACACGCTGGTTTTCGCTGTTTTAATATTGTTGTCTACACTTAATGCTAAGGCTGAAGCTGTTACAGTAATAGCGGCCGGTGAGATGAGGGTACCGCAATGATTTTGTTAGTGGGTGGAGAAAAAGGCGGCAGCGGCAAAAGCTGCCTGGCACAAAATATAGCTGTGTATTTTTCACGCGAGAAAAACGCCAATGTGATGTTGGTTGATTGTGATCCGCAACGCACCTCATCCGACTGGGTACAGGAGCGCCATATGGATCCGGCCCTGCCCTGGATCAACTGTGTGCAAATGTACGGTAAAATCCGCTATGAGCTTAAAAGCCTGGAAATGCATTACGACGTGGTTATCGTAGATTGCGGCGGTCAGGACAGCGTGGCCCTGCGCTCGGCCATGGTGGTCGCCAGCCATGTGTTATTTCCGCTGCGGCCAAAGCGGCGCGATTTAAAAACACTGGAACATCTGGAAGATTTAGTCAGTGCCTGCAATGTGGTTAACCCGGACATGATCGTTGGCTGTGTGATTACCCAATGCCCGTCACTACCTAATCAGGCTAACCGTATTCTGGATGCCAAGGACGTATGCAAATCCTTTAATATCCGGGTACTGGACGCCATTACCTACAATCGTAACACCTACGATGACAGCGAAGAGAAAGGCCTGTCGGTAATGGATGTCGAGCCAGACGGCAAAGCGGCGCAGGAAATACGTGATATAGTCACTGAATTAATGGCAATGAAGGCGATACAAGAAGATGGCGCTGATCGATCTGAAGAAAAAGTCGCAGCCAGCCGCTAACAGCGGTATTAGTGCTGACGACTTTATTGATGACGCAAATGACTATGCGATGGGTATGCCGCGTATAGTGCGCTTGCGTCAGCAATTGCCTGAAGAAGACGACACAACGCGCCTGCCGATGCGTCATGCCACTTTTACGCTGAGCCAGGAAGCTATCGAGGCCTTGAACGAACTTAGCCAGCTTACCGGCGAAGCCAAGTCGAAACTCATTCGCAAACTTATTTTACAAGCCAGCCGGACCAGCACTGTTAATGTCAACTTAACTGGCGACAAAGCAACTAAACAGGACGAATAAGCCAGCTTATTTCAGTAAGCTGGCGTAGGCGGCGGTAAATGCAGTTTCCTGAAATACCTTTAAACCTGTGTCTTTAAAATCTATCGGCAGCGGCGCACGTTTAAGCTTTTCTTTAATTGCGGTGGCCGATATCACAGTACACTGGCAGCCAGCAATCAGCTGTAAGGCCGCTTCAATTTTAAAGCCGACGGCACCACCGGCAAACTTACCTTTTTGTGGTCGCTCTTTAATGACTAACTGCGAAACTTTGTAATCTTCAATAAACTTGGCAAAGGTAAACTGAAAATGGCGCATTTGCTCCTGATCCTGATCTTTGGTCAGTGCAAAGCGATTTTGCCGGCAGTCGGGTAACTCAAACAAACCGTCTTTTAATACCATCAGACAGATAATTGCTTCGCTGCCTTTTATTTCTATTCCACAGGTGCGCATTGGCCATTCCTCGGTCAGGGGCGTGTCAGGTTGTCGTAATTTTGTTCAATCACTTCACAGCTTTGCCGCAACGGCTCGCCAAACAAAATCGGATTAAAATCGTTGTTAATACAGTAGCTGCGGCGAAATTTCTGCAGGCTGTCTAAACTGGCAGCATGCTTTTGCAGATACTGTTGCTGGCTATCACCCCATTGCTCTGCCAACTGTAACAGTTGCTTGCGTGTTTTGCGCAGCGCAGCCTCCTGGTTGTCACCGGCAATGGCCACTTTATCAACTATTAAATCGTACACTTTATCGCGATAAGGCTTAATACTTTCGTGATCCGAGAAGGTCAGCACCAAAAGCACTATCACTACTAACCAGAAAAACTTCTTCATTGCTGGTAACTCCGCTAATGCAATGGCGCTATTGTAACGGATTCCGGCGCAATCTGCATCGCAGTCGTTTTTAAGCCAAAAATGTCACCATTGTTTACACCACTTAAGCAAAATCCGTTAACTTAGTTGACAATACACGCAGAAAAACTGTGGAAAACGGCTTTATTCGGCCAGGCACAGATATTGCTTTGTCACAGGTCAAATAAATCTGCCTGCCAACTGTTATACTTGGCGGCATCGTCAGCAGTAACGGGACAAGCCGTGGACCAGCAAAATAAAATAGATATTAAGAATATACCGGTACATGTTGAAGTACATCAGCCGAAATCCAGCCAAGGTGGCAGTTATGCCCCCCGTGACCGTATTTATGTCCGGGCGGTAAAAGGCCTGCATCAGGCGATCCGGCGCTACATGGGTTTTGTCTTTATGGCGCTGTTTATGTTGCTGCCCTGGCTGCAATACAACGGCCATCAAGCCATATTGCTGGATATTACCGAGCAAAAGTTCAATATTTTTGCCCTGACCTTATGGCCGCAGGATTTTACCATACTGGCGTGGATCTTTATTATTGCTGCCTATGCGTTGTTTTTTATCACCGCCTTTTATGGCCGGGTATGGTGTGGCTATTTATGTCCGCAATCGGTCTGGACCTTTATTTTTATCTGGTTTGAAGAAAAAATTCAGGGCACGCGCAATCAACGGATGAAACTGGACGCTGACGCCTGGTCGGCGGGCAAATTTGCTAAGAAAGCCGCCACACATTTATGCTGGGTGGCGTTTTCACTATTAACATCATTGATTTTTGTTGGTTATTTCACCCCGGTTGGGCCGCTGTTTGCCGAATTCTTTACGCTGCAGGCAAGCTTTTGGGCGGTAGTATCGGTGTTGTTTTTTACCCTCTGTACCTATGGCAATGCCGGTTGGATGCGCGAAATTATGTGTACCCACATCTGCCCTTATGCCCGTTTTCAGTCAGCGATGTTTGATAAAGACACCTTTACGGTAACTTATGATGAAAAGCGCGGTGAAAACCGTGGCCCACGCAGCCGTAAAGACAAAGACTATAAAGACAAAGGCCTGGGCGATTGCATCGATTGCAACCTGTGCGTACAGGTTTGTCCAACCGGCATCGATATTCGTAACGGCTTGCAATACGAATGTATTAACTGTGGTGCCTGTATTGACGCCTGCGACGATACCATGACAAAAATGGGCTACCCAACCGGCCTTATCAGCTACACCACCGAGCACAGCTTAAATGGCAAGCCCACCAAAGTATTGCGGCCCAAGTTGCTGGGCTATCTGCTGGTATTGATAACAGTATGCGCGGCCTTTGCCTGGACGCTGTATAGCCGGGTACCCTTTGAAATGAATATTATCCGCGATCGCGGCGCCTTGTTCCGCATTAGCAATGACGGCCTGATTGAGAACACCTATACCCTGAGCATTTCAAACAAATCTCAGTACAGCGTTAGTTATCGGCTGACAGTCAATGCCGATATCGCCTTAAACTGGATAGGGCCACAGCAAGTCACCTTAGAGGGTGGCGAAACCCGTAGTGTACCGATCAGTCTGGTAATGGAGCCTGATGCCACAACAGCAAAAGCCCTGAGCATCCACTTCAGTGTCAGCCAGGCAGACCAGCAGCAGGAATTGTTGCAGGACAGCACATTTTTTACCGGGAATTAAGCATGGCTAACTTCGATTTTAGTGGCCTGCAGCCCGACACCATCGTAGATGCACTCAGTCAGCTTGGCCTGGATGTAAGCTCTGGCCTGCTGGCACTAAACAGTTACGAGAACCGCGTATATCAGTTTAGTGCTTATAGTGCTAATGCCGTACGGCCGGCAAAGTTTGTGGTGAAATTTTACCGGCCACAGCGCTGGACCACAGCGCAATTACAGGAAGAACACGACTTTGCCTTTGAACTGGCCGCCGCCGAGATACCGGTGGTGGCGCCACTGCAGTTTAGCGGCCAGTCGGTACTGCAGCATCAGGATTACCAGTTTGCGCTGTTTCCCAGCCGTGGCGGCCGTACCCTGGAAATTGACAATGACGACCAGTTAGCCATGTTAGGCCGCTTTCTTGGCCGCATGCACCAGGTTGGCGGCAGCAAGGCCTTTACCCACCGGCCGGCTTTCAGTATCGACAGCCATTTAACGCAAAGTCGCGATGTGCTGGCGAAACTAACACTGATCCCGGACTATATGCACACAGCATTTTTCACCGTGCTCGATCAGGTCATTGCGCTGGCCAGCGCACAATACCAACCCTCACGGCTTATCCGTTTACACGGTGATTGCCACGCCGGTAATTTGTTTTATGCCGGCGAAGCACCGTTTTTTGTAGATCTGGACGACTGCCGTATGGGGCCGGCAATACAAGACTTATGGATGATGTTATCCGGCGATCGTTTTGAGCAACGCGACACCCTGCAGCTAATGCTGGATGAATACGAGCAATACTGCGACTTTGACCCGGCAGAGCTGAAACTAATCGAACCGCTGCGCGCTATGCGGATGATCCATTATATGGCCTGGTTGGCACGACGCTGGAAGGATGGTACTTTTGTGCTGAACTTTCCGTGGTTTGCCACAGACAAATACTGGGAGCAGCAGTGCCTGGCGTTAAAAGAACAGCTGCTGGCATTGCAAGAAGCACCATTGTCTCTGGTGCCTGATTACTGAGAATTTGTTAAGCTATGACCAACAAGTCTAACTAAGGACATTTAAAAAATGAAAACGTTGTTATCTGCGGCTGTACTGGCACTTTTATTACCCCTGGCAGCCTGTGCTGAAGCAAAATTTGAGCAGGGTAAGCACTACGAGATCATTGCTGAAACCACCAGCGCCAAGCCGGAAGTTAAAGAGTATTTTTCATTTTATTGTGGCGGCTGTAATGCGTTTGAGCCTATCGCTCAGAGCGTAGCGAAAAAACTGCCCGATGATGTTGAGTTTAAAAAAGTGCACGTCGACTTTATCCGTGCAGCGGCACCGGAAATTCAAAACGCTTTAGCCCGCGCTTATCTGGTAGCTAAAAATCTGGGTAAAGGTGATCAGGTAGCCAGCGCTATTTTTAACCAGATCCACCGCGCCCGCGCACCATTCAGTAACGAAAACGATATTCGTAATCTGGTATTAATTCACGATATTGACGGTGAAACCTACGATAAAGCGATGAAGAGCTTTTCAGTTCGTGGTGCCGCCAGCCAGATGAAAAAAGAGCAGGATGAATTATCAGAGCGCCGCGTCCTGACCGGCGTACCTATGCTGATAGTTAACGGTAAGTACCGTATTATCAACGAAGCACTGGACCGGCGTAATATGGAAACCGAGCTGCAGCAGCTAATCAGCTACTTGCTGGAAAAAGATGCATAACGCAGTTACTGCGAACAAGGCTACCCCCGGGTAGCCTTTTTTATGCTTAACGCGGTACATCAATCCGCTGTTTTACGTACTTTAACTGCGCCACTATGGTAAAAGTCATAATCACCAGCAGTGACCAGGAACTCCACTTACCCAGGTGCACTGCCGACCAGGCACCAAGCTGGTTTGGATAACTCCATAACCCCATAAAGGTGCTGATATTTTCTGCCAGCCAGATAAAAAAGCCTACCAGCACAAAACCCAGTAACAGCGGCATGCTGCGCTCACGGTCCAGCGGCGTAAAGTACACCGCAGTGCGTGCATACAGCCCCAGTGTTGCCGCAGCGATATACCAGCGGTAATCGCCAATATAGTGGTGAGTAAAAAAGTTAGCGTAAATCAGCAGCGCCACCAACACCGCCATCCAGTAAGGCGGATGATGCACAACCCGCTGCTGCATTAAGCGCCAGCTCTGAATAATATAGCTGCCCACTGCCGCATACATAAAACCGGCAAACAGCGGCACGCCAAATATTTTACTATAGGCAAAATCGGGGTAACTCCAGGATTGAATGGCACCTGAGGTTTTAAACACTTCCAGCGCAAAACCGACCAGATGGAACAGACAAATGGCCTTTAGCTCATCGACGGTTTCCAGTTTACTCCACACCATCCAGACCTGGATTAGCAGCGCCAGGATCAGCAGCGCATCATAACGCGGCAGACCAATAATGCCGCTGCGAGGCACCAGCAATACAGCTGCAAAAAACAGAGCGACAAATAAGCAGGCGCGGGCCTGCTTCAGACCAAAAAACCAGAATTCCCAGCAAAAACGGCGAAAGCCAGCGACATTCTCTGGCGGCGTAACCTGCATTAGCCAATTATCCAGCCGGTTTATTGTAGTAACAGTAACAGAAGACATAAGCTTTCCCTAGCAAAGTGACAAGCAAAATTACCCTGCAATACCATACAGAGCAACCGCTTATGCTAAAGTAACCAGCTGAATTAACGCTGAGCAAATCAGGATTAGCCTACCGTGATAGCCCCTACGCCCAACCGTATCGGTTTTGGTGACGCCGGCGCACAGTTTAATGTGTATATAGCAAACAGACCGCCGATGACAGAATATGCCAGCCTGCAGACAGTGCAGCCATTAGATGGCGGCGAAATACAGGCGATAAATCAGGCTTGTGGCAACGGTTGGCGTAAAGTGTTTAATGTATATGCCAAGTTACTGTTTGCACTGGATAAAACACAATTCGGTTTTTCACAACAGGCCACCAGCTGGCAGCAGTATCGTGACACACTATTACTCCAGGCTAAAAGTCAGACCGCTTTATTGTTCAGCAGCCCTGAGCTGAATACAGCGCTTGGTACCGTACATATTATTACCGGCCGCACTTATGCCAAAACCCTGCTGGATGCCGGCTTGCCAGCCCGGTTTATCTGGCTGAACCATGAATTTGCTGTCGATAAATACAACCGGCTGTTAGTCTGTCCTTACTTTGACTACCGCCAACTTAATAACGAAAAGCTGGTTTTTCTGGCGCGGATGATCAAGGCCTTAGATGAATAATGCTCACTTAGTCACTCAGCTACAGCAGCTTTGTTCGCTGTTGCAACCTTTTCAATTTGGCGTTGGCGGCAGCTGCCTGCTCTGGCATCTGGGATTAGACACTCAGCCCAATGATATCGATGTGGTCTGCACCGAAGCCGATTTTGCCGCGATCTGTACAGTGCTTGCATCCGGTTTCCAACGCCAGCCAATCACTGAACACCCGCAATATGTCTCGGCACATTTTGCCCGTTTCAGCCGGGCAGACTGGCCGGATATCGAGCTAATGGCCGGTATCGCGGTAAAACAGCATGACAGGCTAATTCACTGGTCATTTACGCCACTGCATTGTCATTGGCAAAAAAAGGTTTGCTGGATGCCGCCGGCAGACTGGCTGCAATTGTATCAGTTATTTGATCGGCCGCAGCGGGTGGCTCAGCTGCGGCGTTATCTGGTACAGTTGCGCTTAAGCAGTTCAGATTAATCGGCTATTTCTACTGCGGTTGGGTACAGCTGATAGGCATCAGGCTCATCTTCACCCTGTGGCCATAATCGCACAGTGCCGGTAGCGTAAGCTGTTTTGCCTTTGGCACTGAGCGGAAACACCATATCACCATCACGCACTTTAATCCGGAACGGCCCGGCAGCACTTTCTGCAGTGAACTTCATCCAGCAGCCCTGCTTGCTGCACACTGAGTCGACAGTGCCGCTAATGGTAACCACTTTATCCAGATAACGTTGCGGTTCTGTTAACAGTTGCTCAACTGGAAGTATGCTGGCTTTATCCACGCCGGCACCGAAAAGTGTGGCTGCCTGGACACTACAGATGATGCCGGTCAACACCAGTACTAAAAATGCTTTCATTGAGTTTTCTCCCTTTGATGTTAGGGCTTATTTTTGGCGCAATTACCACCGAAGGCAAGACAAAGTTAACCCGCCCTGCTGCATTTCAGTGCATGCAGGCTACGTTTTTCCTTGCTGGCTTGCAGCGACTAATTTTCTAACTTAGGCCAAAAAGTAAACACATAAACCATTTAATGTGAATTAAGTGAACTTTTAATTTACATTCAATTTCGTCGTCTGTAGTATGCGCGCCGCTATTACCAACTTAGGGATCTGAAACAATGACGTTAAAATATGTATTACCCGCTATCGCACTGGCGGCCTCACCATTAGTATCTTCTGAAGAATATCAGATATTTACAGATTTGAGGTTAACTCATGAGCGCTTTGATTATCTGGACCTGCAAGACGATATCCTGCTAAACCGCACATTTGTTGGCAATAGCTGGCAATTAAACGGCACCTATTTTATCGACAAAAAAGTGACGTTAGGCCCGTTAGATCAATTTGAATACATTAACAAAGTAACCAACATCTCGGCATCTTATAACCGGGTAATTGACAACAATGCCTGGAGTATTGGCGGCGAATATTTCGCTGAAAACGGCCTGGTCGTATCAGCCAGCCACGGCCGCTTTAGCGGTGACTATATAAACCAGTTGGGTTTGGGCTATCTGGTTTCTAATAATGTTATCGTGCGCGCTGAAGCTTTTAAAACCGAAGGCAGCAGCACCGATTACCGCTTTTCTGCCAGCTACAACCACCAGCTGCAGGGTAACGACTATGTTGGTTTTACTGCTTACACTGATGACGAATTCGATTACTTCGGTATCAGCAGCAAATATTTCGCCAGTTTAGGTGAAGCGCGCTTTATCGCCGCTGGCATTACCATCGAAGACAATGATGGCAGCATAGACTGGGCCGCAGCAGCCGATTACTATTTCAGCAAAATGACCTCAGTCGGCCTGTCTTACACTAAAGCAGACAACTACAGTCTGAACGCCAAGCACTTCTTCACGCCAAACTGGGCAGTAGAAGCCAGCTTTGCCAGCAACACAGGCGATTCAGCGCTTAAGACATACAGATTAGGTGTTATCGGTCAGTTCTAAGTTTCTCTGGTAGCTACACTAGCGCTTCGGGGCAACAATTGTTGCCCCTTTTTTATTGTCTGCCCGCCCCCATTTGTCGCCTTTGCACTTTTGAGCTATTATTTGTGCATTAATGACTCTGGAGGGTAATATGAGTGCATTACTACAACCCGTAAGCAGCGCCGACTTGGTATTGGCGAAGGCGGTACTAAACGCTGCCGACCAACTGGGGCTAAAACAGGCCGAACTGGCGGCAGTGTTAGGTGTGCACCGCACCGCAATAAGCCGGCTAAAACAAAAGCTGTCATTAGACCCAAGCTCAAAACAAGGCGAGCTGGCCTTGCTACTTATTCGTATCGCCCGCGCCCTGTATGCGTTAACCGGCGGCGATAGCAGCTGGACACAACATTTTATGCACACGCAGAACCAGCTAAGTGGCGGCGTACCGGCGCAACAGGTGCAAAGTGTGCATGGTTTAATGCAGGTACTGCATGTGGTTGATGCGATGCGGGGCAAGCAGTGATCTGGCAAGCCTGCAATGGCAAGCAGCAGCTAACCTCAATAAGTGGTACCTTGTTTCGTCTGGTAGAAAGTCAGGAGCAAGCCGCAACGCTGAGTCTGGTCGACACGCTGCAAGAGCAAGCACTATTAGAGCAATTATTAGAGCAAACCAAACCACCTGTCTCTCCGGTAGCTGAAGGCTTACATTACTTACTAAAAACGCCGTTTCGTTATCCACCGTTAAAATGGGGTTCGCGCTTTGGCAGTGTGTATGAACCGGGCATTTTCTACGCCGGCGGCTCAGTCGCGGTAACCCTGGCTGAGTCCGCTTACTACAGATTACTGTTTTGGCAGTCAATGCCCGCCCCGCCACCTAAGCCAATACTGCGCACGGCCCATACCTTGTTTAGCGTGCACTACCAAACAGAGCGCGGCATTGCGCTGCACCAGCCACCTTTTAGCCAGCATCAGGCATTACTCACCAGTAAAACCGACTATCAACATACCCAGCTGCTGGGCAGCGCTATGCGCAGCGCCGGCGTTGATGCTTTTGAATATCAATCAGCCCGTGCTACAAGCAGCGAGCTTTGCATCGGTTTATTTAACCCAAAAGCTTTTGCCTCAAACCAACCCGATCAAAGCAGCCAATGGCTGTGCGAGCTAAGTGCACAGCAGGTAGCATTTAAACAACACGGCGAAACCCAGCTGCATAGCTTTAGCGCAGAGCAGTTTTGGCTAGAGGGTAAATTGCCGCTGCCGGCGTGATTTAACTAATTCCCTAGGTGCCCAAGAGAATATCTTTCAACGATGTTAAGTCGTATTTCTTAGCGTATTCACTAACCGCATCGTCAAGCGACAAATCGCCAAACCGTGCAAGCCACTCATTGTCGGTATATCCAGTATCGTCAAAATTAATACAGTAAGTCTGCTCTAGTTTCTGGTTAAGTAGTTCGAAATACTCATTATTTGGTTCATCGAAATTCATAATTAACGCCAATTGTGACTTATAGTCCGTAGCATTATAAGTCACATCACCTGACGATGTTAGTTCTTCCATATTATGGATCAATTCATGCGTCAGGATGCACAGCAACTGTTTGGTTTACGGGTTAAGCAGCTTAGGCTTTCGAAAGACATTAGTCAGGAAGAGCTTGGAGCTTTATCAAACCTAGATCGTACCTATATCAGCGGTATTGAGCGCGGTAAGCGTAATGTAAGTCTGAAAAATATACTGCAAATAGCATCAGCTCTAGGTGTGCCAGCGTTAGAACTGTTTAATATCCCGGAGTTTAAAGGATGAGCCGGGCATACTACGCTGCACCTATCAAAAATTTTCTTGCTACCGAAGAAAGCAAAATTATTGGTCAGTTAACAAGATCGCATGGTCAGGATTTGATGCATACCCAAACGATTGCTTGGGAATATCAAATACGTTATTTGCAGCAAGAACTAGGTAAGGCCGAAAACCAAGGTTGGATCTTCTTTGAGTTTATGATCCCAAGAATGGGCCGCCGGGCTGATGTAGTAATGATTGTCTCGGGCATTATTTTTGTCCTTGAATTCAAGGTAGGCGCATCCGTTTACACTTATGCCGACCGTGCTCAAACTGCTGGCTACGCACTCGATCTAAAACACTTTCATTCTGGAAGCCACGATAAGTATATCGTACCCGTATTGATTAGCACTGAAGCCAATGAACCAGAATTAGCAGTAGAGTTTAATGATGAAGATGTATCAAATGTAATTTGCACATCAGGTGATGGTCTTTTCAGAAAAATTCGGCAAGTCTTAGATAAGAAGCCCTCACAAGACTTTGACATACACGGTTGGTCTATATCCTCATATAAGCCTACTCCGACAATAGTTGAAGCAGCACAGGCGCTTTATGCCAAACATAGCGTAATCGATATTACACGCACTGAAGCTGGCGGCGAAAACATAGCAGTAACTAGTTCGCGATTATTTGAGATTATCCACGGCGCTCGAGTTAATAAGCGAAAAGTCATATGTTTCGTCACCGGCGTACCTGGTGCAGGTAAAACTTTGGTTGGTCTCAATATAGCTAATCAGCACGCAAATCCAGACGATGACGAATACTCAGTATTTTTAAGTGGCAATGGCCCTCTTGTCACTGTTTTGCAAGAAGCGCTAGCACGAGATCTCTATGCAAATGAAAGAGCCCGTGGTCGTAGAGAATTATCAAAACAAGACGCGCGTCGAAAAGTAGAAAGTTTTATTCAAAATATTCATCGTTTTCGTGATGAATCTCTAAAAGATAAATCGAAGCCGCCAGAGCATGTTGCGATATTTGATGAAGCACAACGGGCTTGGAATATAGAGCAAACCGCCAAGTTTATGCGAAATAAACGCGGCATTTCTGATTTTGCTATGTCTGAGCCTGAGTTTTTGATTTCAGTGATGGATCGGCACGAAGATTGGGCCGTAATTATTGCGTTAGTCGGCGGCGGTCAAGAAATAAACGTTGGTGAGGCTGGTATTGGTGGCTGGTTCAACGCGATTCAACACACTTTTAAGCATTGGCAAGTGTACTGTTCACCAAACTTGCTAACAGGTGAGTATATTAGAAATGGTATTGATGCCAACAGCATAAAAGATTTTGAGCAAGAGCCAAGTTTGCACCTTTCAACTTCTATGCGTTCCTTTCGTGCTGAGAAATTATCGTCTTTTGTTCACCATTTGATAGATGGAAACGCTTCTGCAGCAGCAGATACCTTTAAACTTATTGCGCCGTATTTTCCTATTGTAATAACCCACGACATTACAAAAGCTAAAGCTTGGATTAAACAAAAGACCACGGCAAATCGACGCTGTGGAGTGTTAGCATCTTCCAACGCTATTCGACTGAAGGCAGAAGGGATTTTCGTAAAGAACACCGTAGAGCCAGAACATTGGTTTCTTGCTGAAGGTAATGATATTAGGTCGAGTAGTTTTCTTGAAGATGCGGCAACAGAGTTCGATGTTCAAGGATTAGAACTCGATTGGACACTTGTGGCTTGGGATGCGGATTTGCGTTTCATAGATGGAAAATTCCAGCATTGGCAGTTTAAAGGTTCAAACTGGCAAGCTCGAAGGCAACTAGAGAACCGAAGATATCTAGAAAATGCCTACAGAGTTTTGCTGACTCGCGCTCGAGAGGGCATGATTATTTTCATACCAAAAGGTAATGTCGCGGATGAAACTAGAAACCCAGAGTTTTATGATGGCACTTTTCAATTTTTACTGAGTTGTGGATTACGAGAGCTATAGCTCTATTGAGCTCGGAAAGCGAACTTGAAAATAATGCACCAGCTTTGCTGAGCTGCCGGTAGCTTGATCTTAAACACTATTTTTCTAGCCATCTCAAAGCCATCACACTTTTATGCGCATAAAAATGTAATATTCCACACTTTTACGCGCATAAATGTGTTGGTAAGTTTGTTTTAAGGCGCAGAAAAGTGTAATGTTAGTGCAAATTAACGGCATTTAGGGGTGCTATGGAACGCGATTTATTAACAGCTTTACTGCGCTGGAAGGCGAAACCTGAGCGCAAGCCCCTGCTGATTGACGGTGCCCGGCAAACCGGCAAAACCTACTTGCTGCAGCAGTTGTTTGGCCGCCAGTTTGCAAAGGTGCTGCGGATTGATTTTCTGGAGTCGCCGCAAATGCAGGATGCCTTTGCCGGTTCGTTAAGCCCCGCTGATGTGCTGGGTAATATCGAGCTGTTAACCGGGCAGCCGTTTAATATGGCAACTGACCTGCTGATCCTCGATGAAATAGGCGAATGCCCGCGGGCGGTAACCGCATTAAAGTACTTTGCCGAGCAAACCCCACAGGCGTTTATCGCCGCCAGTGGCTCTAACATCGGCTTACTGAATACCTTTCCGGTCGGCAAGGTTGAGCAATACAACTTAAGGCCGTTAACCTTTCGCGAATTCTTACTGGCCTCAGGCGAAGCTATGCTGTTAAAAGCTTATGATGCCGGGCAAAACTCGGCTGCTGCCCACACTAAGCTGTTTGATAAGTTGACAGATTATTACTTTACCGGCGGCATGCCGGAGGCCGTTCGCCTGTGGTTCAAGCTGGCAGAGCAAAGCCTGCTGGAGCGAGTAAAGGCGGTGTCTCAAGTGCATGCTGACTTGCTGGCCGGATATGTACGGGATTTTGGTAAGTACTCCGGCAAGGTAGATGCTGCTTTAATTGAAGCGGTGTTTACTGCAGTGCCGGCACAGCTTGCTGCGGTAATGGACGAGTCGGTTAAGCGCTTTAAATTAAAACATGTCTATGAGCGTAAATCACGCTATCAGGAGCTGGAAGGCGGCATTATCTGGCTGGAAAAGTGCCGGCTGATTTTAAAAAACTACCCTGTCGAGGGCACACCACGCAGCCCGCTGGCGGCTTACAAAAAAGATAATATGGTTAAGCTGTTTTTGTTTGATGTAGGCCTGCTCAACCATATGCTGGGTGTCAGCTATCTGGAGATTAAACAGCAAAATTATGACTACAAAGGCTATATTGCCGAAAATTTTGTCCAGCAGGAATTGGCTGCTCTGGGCGTTGACCCCAGCTTTTCCTGGAGCGATGCCCGGGCTGAAATCGAGTTTATTCTCTCTGATAGTACCGGCAATGTCATACCGTTGGAAGTAAAAAGCGGTAAACGTACCAAAGCCAGGTCGTTGCAGTCTTATATTGAAAAATGCAACCCAATTAAAACCATTAAACTAACTGGTACTCAGGGCTCGTCACCGCTGGAACAGCAACATTTGATGTATCCGCTGTACTACACTGCGCACGCTGTGAGTCAAAACCTGCAGACATTAGTTTAAAACAGGAAGAATTGATGCAAGCATTAGAACTTAAAATCCCCCCTGTGGTGTTAGTAGCGTTATTTGCTTTGGCGATGTGGGTAGTGACGCCGTGGCTACCCGCTTTAGCGCTGCCGGTTGGTTGGCGGCTGATATTGGCAGGTGTTTTTGCTGCTGCCGGCGCTGCCATTGCGCTGGCCGGTGTGTTGGCATTTCGCCGGGCGAATACTACGGTAGACCCGCGGGTGCCAGAGCAAAGCTCCAGCCTGGTTGTTCGCGGCATTTACCGTTATAGCCGCAACCCTATGTATGTTGGCTTTTTATTGTTGTTAATGGCCTGGGCGTTTTACTTAACCAGCGTGGCAGCTTTGGCATTACTGCCGCTGTTTGTGTGGTATATGAATAAGTTTCAGATAGTGCCGGAAGAGCGGCATTTATTGCAGAAATTCGGTAATGAGTATCAGGCTTACTGCAAAAGCGTGCGACGCTGGCTTTAATTTGACTGGTTTACCGGCGGTTTAATTAGCGACTCTGCCGGTATGCCCAAGCCCTGGTGTAGCCGCCAGATCATTTTCAGGGTTAATGAACGTTTGTAATTCAGGATCTCATAAACGCGGTTACTTTTGCCGATCATCGGCTCAAGATCTTTTACTGTTAAGCCTTTGCGTTCCATTTCAAACTTAATTGCCTCAACCGGATCGGGTAAATCCATCGGGAAATGCTTTGCTTCATAGGCTTCGATCAGCGTAACCATCACGTCCAGCTTTTCACCTTCTGCCGTGTCTGGCTGCGCCAGCATCAGTTGCTCAACCACTTGCAGTGCCGCACGGTAGTCGGCTTCGTTTTTGATAGGTTTAATATCCATCATTGCTACTCCGGCGGTTAAATGGTTTGCACATCAATTTCGTCATATTGACTATGAGTGCCGACAAATCGCACATAAACGACTTTGTAGGCATAGTTTATCCACACGACCAGCCGGTACTTATTTCCGGCTATGTTGAATACTACTCTGCCATCTTTGAGAATACTGGCATGCCTGAAATCCTGTTTTACATCTGCAGGCGACTGCCAGTTTGCACTTAACACGTATCGATGCCAGGCAAGAATAGGTTCTTTTGCATCATTGTATTCCGGGCTATCTTGCCAGAATGCTTTTAACGTAGAGAGCGCAATGATTCTCATAGCGCAATCATAGTCCCATTTTGGGACTTTTGCAATGATGTATCTTTAGCTGTCACTATGATTGCACCTTAGCCGAGCAGTGGCTTTAGATAATGCCCGGTGTAGGACTTTTCACAGGCGGCGACCTGCTCTGGTGTACCGGCGATCAGGATTTCACCACCGCCACTGCCGCCTTCCGGGCCTAAGTCGATGATCCAGTCGGCAGTTTTTATCACATCCAGGTTATGCTCGATTACGACGATACTGTTGCCGTGGTCACGCAGGCGGTGCAGTACATTCAGCAGTTGCTGAATATCGTAAAAGTGCAGGCCGGTCGTGGGTTCGTCCAGTATGTACAGCGTTTTACCGGTGTCGCGTTTGCTTAGCTCACGCGCCAGTTTTACCCGTTGCGCTTCACCGCCGGATAAGGTGGTGGCCGACTGCCCCAGTTTGATATAAGACAGGCCGACATCCAGCAGGGTTTGCAGCTTGCGGTTAATCGCCGGTATGGCTTCGAAGTATGCCAGTGCGTCTTCGACTGTCATATCCAGCACTTCGTGGATATTTTTGCCTTTGTATTTGATCTCCAGCGTTTCGCGGTTATAACGTTTGCCCTTACAGACATCGCACGGCACATAGACATCGGGTAAAAAGTGCATTTCTACTTTAATAACACCATCGCCCTGACAGGCTTCGCAGCGGCCGCCTTTAACGTTGAAACTAAAACGGCCAACCTGATAACCGCGTGAGCGCGCTTCCTGGGTACCGGCAAATAACTCGCGCACGGCGGTAAAAATGCCGGTGTAGGTGGCGGCGTTCGAGCGCGGCGTGCGGCCTATCGGACTTTGATCGATATCGATAACTTTATCAAAGTGATCCAGGCCTTTAATCTCGCGGTGTGGTGCCGGATCGTCGCCCTCGCCTTTGTTCAGCACCCGGTGCGCCACCCGGAACAGCGTATCGTTGATAAGCGTCGATTTGCCCGAGCCGGACACCCCGGTGATGCAGGTCATTAAGCCAAACGGAATGGCAATATCGACATCTTTTAAGTTATTGCCACTGGCGCCTAATACCTCCAGCCACTTTTTGCCCGGCTTATGCCGTTTTTGCGGTACCTCGATTTTACGCGTGCCGGCTAAATACTGGCCGGTTAACGAGTCCGGTGCCGCCATTACCTGCGCCAGCGTACCCTGGGCGACAATATTACCGCCATGTACGCCGGCACCGGGGCCGATATCGATAATATGATCGGCCATCCGTACCGCGTCTTCATCATGTTCTACCACGATCACGGTATTACCTAAATCACGCAGGTGGGTAAGGGTGCCCAGCAGGCGATCGTTATCGCGCTGGTGCAAGCCGATAGACGGCTCGTCCAGCACGTACATTACGCCGACTAAACCGGCACCAATCTGGCTGGCCAGTCGGATACGTTGTGCTTCGCCGCCGGAGAGGGTTTCGGCACTGCGCGATAAATTCAGGTAATTCAGGCCAACATTGACCAAAAAGCTTAAACGGTCCTGAATTTCTTTTAGTACTTTTTCCGCTATTTGCGCTTTCTGGCCGGTTAATGCCAACTGCTGGAAAAACGCCATACAGTCGCCAATCGATAACTCGACAATTTCTGGCAGGTTTACCTTACCGATAAACACATACCGCGCTTCTTCGCGCAAGCGGGTACCGTTACAACTGGGGCAGGATTGATGCGCCAGATATTTGCTTAACTCTTCGCGCACCGAATTTGACTCCGTTTCGCGATAGCGCCGCTCCATATTCGGCAAAATGCCTTCAAACGGGTGGCTGCGCTGCACGATATCGCCGCGATCGTTTAAGTATTTAAAATCAATTACCGTAGTGCCGCTGCCGCGTAAAATGGCGTCCTGCTGATTTTTTTTCAGGCTGTTAAAGGGCACATCCAGTGCAAAGCCGTAATGCTCGGCTAACGACTTTAACATCTGAAAATAATAGAAATTACGCTTATCCCAGCCGCGTATCGCGCCGCCGGCCAGGCTTAGCTCATCACTGACAATGACTTTATTCGGATCAAAATACTGCTTAACACCTAAACCATCACAGCTGGGGCAGGCACCGGCCGGGTTGTTAAACGAAAACAGCCGCGGCTCCAGCTCGACCATCGAATAACCACAGCTGGGGCAGGCAAAGTTAGCCGAAAACACCAGTTCGGCTGCATCGGGCTCGTCCATCAGTGCCACCTTGGCCACACCACCGGATAAACTGAGCGCGGTTTCAAACGATTCAGCCAGCCGGGTTTTAATATCATCGCGCACTTTAATGCGGTCGATCACCACTTCAATGGTGTGCTTTTTATGTAAGTCCAGCGTTGGCGGGTCGGATAAATCACAGACTTCGCCATCGATACGGGCGCGGATATAGCCCTGCGCGGCTAAGGTTTCCAGCGTTTTAACGTGTTCACCTTTGCGCTCCTGCACTACAGGCGCTAACACCATTAATTTGGTGCCTTCCGGGAAAGCCGTAACCTTGTCGACCATTTCGCTGATGGTTTGTGCCGCCAGCGGTAAATCATGCGTTGGGCAGCGCGGCTCGCCGACACGGGCAAACAACAAACGCAGGTAATCGTAAATTTCAGTAATGGTGCCGACCGTAGAGCGCGGGTTATGCGAGGTGGATTTTTGTTCGATTGAAATCGCCGGCGATAAGCCTTCAATATGGTCGACATCGGGCTTTTCCATCAAACTTAAAAACTGCCGCGCATAAGCCGATAACGACTCGACATAACGGCGCTGGCCTTCAGCGTACAGCGTATCAAACGCCAGCGACGATTTACCGGAGCCTGATAAGCCGGTGATCACGATCAGCTTATCGCGCGGTATGGTCAGCGAGATGTTTTTCAGGTTGTGGGTACGGGCGCCGCGAATATCGATTTTATCCATTTTGGTTTCCGGTTATCAGCTGTGAAGGCATGGAGGCTGTACAAATATACACTATGCAACAGCAAGAAAAAACCTGCTGCTAAATATTAACCGCTGCTGGCGGTAGCTAAGCTTTGCGTTTATTGTATGGCGGCGCGCGCTCTCAGATAAGGACATGCCAATGCAGGCCAGCATTTTAGTTATTGAAGATAATAAGGAAATCCGCTTTTCGGCGCGTTTTGTGCTGGAAGATGCCGGTTTTAACGTGGTGGAATTGGAAAACCCGACCCAGGCGATGGCGTATCTGAGCCAGAGCGATAGCAGAGAGACCAATGCTGATTTGATCCTGCTGGATATGAATTTCAGCCTCGATACTACCTCTGGGGAGGAAGGCCTGCAGTTTTTGCGCTGGCTGCAGCAGCAAGGCAGTAAAGTGCCGCTGGTGGCGATGACCGCCTGGTCGAATACCGCGCTGGTGGTGCAGGCGATGCAACTGGGCGCCGGCGATTTTATTGAAAAGCCCTGGCATAACCAGCGGCTGTTGCAGGTGATCCGCCAGCAACTAAAACTGGCGCAACTGCAGCAACATAACAAACAACTGTCGGCCGCCTTTGCCGATCCGGCCAGCCCGCTACTGGCACATAGCGAAGCAATGCAACGGCTACTGCAGCAACTGACAGAGGTGGCGCGCAGCGATGCCAACATTTTGCTCACCGGTGAAAACGGCAGCGGCAAAACCCAGCTGGCGCAGTTTATTCATAACAAATCACAGCGCGCCAGTGCCGCCTTTATCAGCGTCAATATGGGCGCCATTGTCGACAGCCTGTTTGAAAGCGAAATGTTTGGCCATAAAAAAGGCGCCTTTACCGATGCCAAAGAGGCAAGAGTCGGCCGCTTTGCGCTGGCACAGGGCGGCAGCCTGTTTCTGGATGAAATTGCCACGCTGCCATTAAACCAGCAGGCCAAGTTATTGCGCGTGCTGGAGTCCGGCCAGTATGAAGTGGTGGGCAGCAGCCTGACCGAGCAAGCCAATGTACGGCTAATCAGCGCCAGCAATGCCGATTTTGCTGCGCTGCTGGCCGCTGGTCAGTTTCGCCAGGATCTGTATTACCGGCTGAATACACTGCAATTTACTGTGCCCGCCTTGCGGCAACGGCCGGACGATATCATACCGCTGTGCCGCTATTTTTTGCAGCAACACGGCAGCCGTTATCAGAAGCACGGCTTACAGTTAACCGCGACGGCCGAAACAGCGCTGCGCCAGTATGCCTGGCCGGGTAATGTGCGCGAGCTGAGCCATGCCATCGAGCGCGCGGTGTTGCTGTGTCAAAGCGGGAAAATTGACAGCAGCGATTTGGCACTGGCGCTGCCGGCAGCAATCAATACTGCCAACGGCCAGCCAGCGCCAATAGCACTGGAGCAAATGACGCTGGAGCAAGCTGAATTACAGCTGATCCGCCAGGCACTGGCGCAGTTCCCGGCCAATAAGCAACGCGCGGCAGAGCAGCTGGGTATTACCAAATCGTCGTTATACCGCCGGCTGGAAAAGTATGGTCTGGATAAATAAACGCCCGGCTTCGCTGGAGCGCCACAGCTTAATCCTTAGCATTGGCTTGTTGCTATGCTCACTTGCCGCTGTTGTGCTGGCCGGGTTATGGTTTGGCCAATGGTGGCTATGGCTGCTGTTAGTCCCGGCCTGGTTGCTGTTGAATAAATGGCAGTTTGCCCGGCGCAGGCAAATGCTTGCAGCCTTTAACCGCGCCAGCGTACAACTGGAAGCGATGCATAACCAGGATTACAGCCTGCAGGCGAAAGCGGCTTATCAAACCGGTATTGCCGCCAGCTTTCAGCAGCAGTTACAGCAACTCAGCAGCCAGTTGCAACAACGCAAAAGCTTTTTTGATGAACAGCAGTTTTTACTGTACCGGCTGATTGACCAACTCAATACCCCCATTCTGGTATTCGATCACAAGCAGCAACTGAGTTACGCCAACGCTGAATTTGACAGCTTATTTGGCCAGCCCTGGCAAAGTTTGCGTAAGGCGTCGGCGCAGCGTTTAGGCTTACACAGCGAGCCGCACTGGCATTTTGCCGACAGCGAGCGCCAGCGACAGTGGCAAATTCGCCATAGCCGCTTTATGGATCAGGGCCAGCGCCATCAGTTGCTGGTGTTTATTAATATTCAGGCAGCGTTGCGTGATACCGAGTTAGAGGCCTGGCAGCAACTGATCCGTGTGCTTAGCCATGAGATCCGCAATTCGCTCACGCCGGTGCTGGCATTGTCCGAGCAATTACGACCTAAACTGACGGCAGAGCGTGATCAGCAGGCGCTGCAGGTGATCCACCAACGCAGCCAGCATTTGCAGGACTTTGTCAGCCGCTACAGCGAGCTGAATAAACCGCTGAGTATTAACCTGCAACCACTGTGCGCTGGCGATTTATTTGCCGCGCTGCAACCACTGTTCAGCGATGCCAACTTACAAGGCAGCGGGCTGAGTTTGCGGTTTTACTCAGACGCCACCTTATTGCAACAGGTGCTGATTAACCTGATTAAAAACGCCATTGAAGCCGGCAGCCCGCCGGGTACAGTACTGCTGCAGTTTGCCCGCCAGCATAACCAACTGCACATCAGCATTAACGACAGCGGCCAAGGCATCAGTAACAGCCGGGACCTGTTTGTGCCGTTTTACACCACCAAAGCCCAGGGCCAGGGCATCGGCTTGCAGCTGTGCCGCCATATAGTGCGCCAGCTAGCCGGCGAGCTGACACTGCAAGCGCGCAGCGATGGCCAGCAGGGTTGCTGCGCCACCATCAGCTTACCCTGGCAAGCGGCTGATACTGGCAGCTGAGTACTCTGTAATAAGCGTCCGAAACCGGAATAGCGCGTCCGAAACCGGACGCCATAGCCATAAATCGCAACACTAAAACTAAATTAATTATTATATATCAACACTTTAAATTGTTGGCACAAGCATTGCTCTGCCATGGCAGGCCGTTACCGTACACTGCCACTTGTTACTACAGAGAAATGCAATGGACGTAAAAAAAGTAAATACCAAACCGCGCTGGAAAAAACCGCTGCTGGTGCTTAGCGCGCTGGCCAGCCTGACGCTGCTGGGCAGCCTGTGGGCCTCGCCCGGCTATCAGCATAAAGCCGACCGGTCTGCGTTACTGCTGGCACAGGTGCAGCGTGGCGACTTGCAAGTCAGTGTCGATGCTTATGGCGTACTGCGCTCCGACAAACAAACCCTGCTGACCGCGCTAACCAGCGCCACCGTGCAGCAGGTGTTGCTGCGGCCAGGCGCTCAGGTCAGTGCCGACAGCATTATTTTGCAGCTGAGCAACCCCGAGTTACTGCAGGAAGTCGAAGCGGCGGCCATGGCGCTGGCACAGGAAGAAGCCAATCTGAAACGGCTGAAACTGGCTAATCAGCGCGAGCGGTTAGCCGAGCAAGCCGTAATGGCTGAGCTGGATGCCAATTTACAAATGGTAACCTTAAGACGCAATGCCGAGCAGCAACTGGTCGCCGATGGTGTGGTGTCGTCACTGAGTTACCAAACCACAGTGCTGCAACAACAGCAAATGCAACAACGGCTGGACTTGCAACAGCAACGACTGGCACAGTTGGATGATGTTATTGCTCAGGCAGAGATTATTCAGCAGGAGCAAATTAACCAGGCGCGAACCCGTTACCTTACTATGCAGCAACGGGCGGAACGCTTAACAGTGCGCGCCGGTATGGAAGGCGTGCTGCAACGGCTACCGGTAGAGCTGGGCCAAAGTGTTGTGGCTGGCCAGGAGTTGGCATTAGTCGGCAGCGACAAAGACTTACTGGCGCTGGTGCGGGTATCGCAATCACGTGCCGAGCAGCTGCAAATTGGCCAGACCGCACAAATTAACACCCGGCGTGAACGGGTGGCCGCTGTGGTGACCCGCATTACGCCGGAAGTGCGCGAAGGCACTATCGAAGTCGAGCTGGCCTTTACCGAAGGCGTACCGGCCTCAGCGCGGCCGGAGCTGAATATCGACGCGCAAATTTTTACCGCCCAGCTAACCGACACCCTGTATCTGGAACGGCCGGTGAATGTGCAAAGCCATAGCAGCAGCCGGTTATTTAAAGTTACCGCTGAGGGCCGCGCTTTGTCTGCCACTGAGCTGCAGTTTGGCGACGATGCCGGCCGTTATTTACAAATTACCAGCGGCGCGCAGCAAGGCGACACCTTTGTGCTGTCTGATATGGCCACCTTTCGCGATGCAGAGCTGATTCAACTGCAGTAAGCACGGAACAATATTAAGGAAATAACATGCAACAACAAAAAATCAGTATGCGCGGCATTACCAAGGTATTTGCCACCGATGAAATGGAAACCCACGCCTTACGCGGCATTGATTTGCAGATCTTTGCCGGTGATTTCGTCTCTATTTGCGGCCCGTCTGGCTGCGGTAAGTCTACCTTGTTGTCCCTGCTGGGCTTGTTGGATATGCCAACCGAAGGCAGTTACCAGATTGAAGGCCAGGAAGTCAGCGGTTTAAGCCTCAGTGAAGCGGCTTTTATCCGCAATGAAAAAATTGGCTTTATCTTTCAATCATTTAACCTGATAGACGAGCTGACCGTATTTGACAATATCGCCCTGCCGCTGCGTTACCGGCGTAATGCAGTGCCCAAAGCCGAGCTGCAGGAGCGGGTAATGGCGTGTTTAAAAACCGTCGATATGAGCCACCGCGCCGGCCACCGGCCAAATCAGTTATCCGGTGGTCAGCAGCAGCGTATTGCCATCGCCCGTGCCTTAGTCGGCAGCCCGGCACTGCTGCTGGTAGATGAGCCAACCGGTAACCTGGATTCGAAAAACGGTGATGCGGTAATGGATATGCTAAGCGAGCTAAACAGTAACGGCACCACGCTGTGTATGGTAACGCACGACCCGCGCTACGCCGATATGGCCAGCCGCAAACTGCATTTGCTGGATGGTCGCATTCTGGATGCCGATGGCACGCCGTTATCACAACAGGCGCAACAGGCCCCATTACGTCAGGTGGCAGGCCACTAAATGCTGGCGTTTAGTGGCTGGTTTTGGCTCGGCGTTATAGCGTTACAACCGCTGTGTTTGCTGCTGCTGACGTTACTGGTGGCGCTGTGGGATAACAGCAGCGCAGGCTCCGCATAAGGATAGTTTAATGTTTACCATGAAAGATTTATCTACCGCGCTGTATGCACTGAGTAAAGCCAAAGGCTATACGCTAACAGTGATCCTAACGCTGGGCCTGACGCTTGGTAGCCTGGTGGCGATGTTTAATCTGAACTACCAGATTTTAGCCGCGCCGCTGCCTTATGCCGATGAAGAGCAGTTGGTGGTAGGCAGTACCGCCTGGCTGGATAAAGACGGTGTAGTGATGTATCAGCGTTTGTTGCCGGTGAGTATTTTCCGCCAGTATTACCAAAAACCTTCAGAGCAGCTCAGCGACCAGGCGTTGTTTAGCTTTTCTTATATCGGTATGACGTTGCGCGATTTGCCGCACAGCCCACAGGTGCAAATTGCCTACACCACGCCAGGTTATATGCGCATGTACCAGATGCCGATACTGCATGGCCGCGCTTTTAGTGCTGAAGAAGATGTCGGCAGCCAGCAACCGGTGGCGGTGCTGAGTGAAAAACTCTGGCGCGAGCACTATAACGCTGACCCATTACTGGTAGGCCGTAGTGTGCATATCGGCAGCCAGCAGTTTAAAGTGGTGGGTATCGCCGCTGCCGACTTTATCGAACCGCGTTTGACCGGACCAGGGCGCAGCAATGATCTCTGGCTACCCTGGGACTTTAGCGTTGGCAGTAGCTTTGGTGCCGGCGATGTCAGTGGTGCCCACCTATACCTGGCCAAACTGAAAGACGCCAGCCAACGCCAGGCCTTTGAGCAGCAGCTAGGGCCGCAAGTTGCCAGCCAGTATCAGGACGATATCACGGCCTTACCCAGCCAGGCCGGCCGCAGCCTGGTATTTAATGCCGAGCCGCTGCGATTAGTATTAGAGGGTGACAGCCGTAGCCGCACTTTGTGGATGCTGGCCGGTAGCCTGTTGTTATTGCTGATTGCCGCGGCCAATATCACCAACTTATTATTGTCCCGCGCTGCCCGCCAGCAACGCAACATGAGTATTCAGGCCGCGCTGGGGGCGCAGCGCCATCATTTACTCGGGCAAGTGCTGGCTGAGCTGAGCTGGTTAATGAGCAGCGCTTTGCTGCTGGCGTTTATCGTCGCCGAGGGCGCTTACCATTTACTGCAACTGTACGCCGGTGCCATGCTGCCCAGACTGGCCGAGCTGGGTTTTGACTGGCCGGCACTAGCTTTTGCTGCAATTGTCAGCCTGTTGCTGGCGCTGGGTTTTGCTGCGCTTATCAGCCGGCAAATTAACTACCGCGCGCTGCAGCAAAACCTGCAAAGCAGCGGCAAAGGCAGTGGCGTGCAAATTAGCAGCCGCACCCGGCAGGTATTAATTGCCGCTCAGGTGATGTTAGCTGCCATGCTGCTGATCTGCAGCGCCCAGGTGTTGTTGCAGTCGTTGCAACAGCTGCGCCAGCAGGTGGGTTTTGCCAGCGCAGATCGCTATCAAATTCCGATTGATAATATTACCGCCACACCAGATGACAGCTTACCGTCGGAGCAACGCCGTGCGCTATACCGCCAGCAAAAGGACGAGTTGATGCAGGTGCGGGATATACTGCAGCAACACCCGGCAGTACAGGCGGTGTCGGTCAGCAACTACCCGCCGGTGTCTTTTGATGGTTACTATGGCTCAGCCAGCTTTATCGCATCACCGGACAGCCCGAACCAGCAACTGTTCAGCCGTGCCGTGTTCACCGACCAGTTTTATCTGCCGCTGTTCGACATCAAACTAGTACAGGGCCGTAACTTCACTGCGCAGGAAGTGTCGTCACAAGCCCCGGTAGTGATTATTAATCAGGTACTGGCGCAGCAACTTAAGCCAGATGGCAATGCGCTTGGCGAAAGGCTGTATTCAACCAACGGTAGCTTGGCTTTTGAGATTATCGGCGTCAGCGCTAACCATCATTTGCCGGATGCCTGGTCAGCAGAAGAAACCGGCCGCAGTTATTTAACCCGCAACCTAGGCACAACCGCCAGCCTGCAGTTGCAGCTAAAACCCGGTATGCAGCTGGACAAAACCGCCATTAACCAGGCGATGGCGCAGGTGTCACCGCATTATCGCGCCGCCAATATGCATAGCATTGCAGACAATGTCACCAGGGTGTTACTGAGCAACTATCTGGCTGCGGCTGTAACCACATCATTAGTAGTACTGAGTTTTTTGCTGGCCGCCATCGGTATCTACGGTGTGCTGAGCTACAGCGTGCAGCTGCGCCGCTTTGAACTGGGAGTGCGAATGGCGATTGGCGCCCGGCCAGTGACAATTTTAAGCCAGTTACTCGGCGAAAACCTGAAGCCGGTTGCTGCGGGTTTAGCGCTGGCGGCCTTGTTGCTGGTGGCACTGTGGTTGGGCCTGCAACACAGCAGCTTTGTGGTCGAGCTTTCCGCCGGTGGTTTTGCCCTGCCACTGGCGCTGATAGTGCTGCTCACCGTGCTGACATCGCTGTTGTCAGTCTGGGGCATTATCCGTAAACCGGCTATTTATGCATTACAAGGTCAATAAGATGCTGACTATCAAAGATTTTTCTACTGCGCTTTATGCGCTGAGCAAAGCCAGGGGTTATGCCGCCACTGTGGTGCTGACACTTGGGCTGACACTCGGCACACTGATTGCGATGTTTAACCTCAATTTCCAGATTCTATTGGCGCCTTTGCCTTATTCGGAAGAGGATCGCTTAATTGCCGCCACGGCGGCCTGGTTAAAACCGGATGGTTCCATCAATAGGCCGGTGGCGACCCCTAAAGTCATAGCGCAGATCTACCACAAGCCATCGGATAAACTCAGTGATCAGGCACTTTATGGCGGTTCAGGTTTTGCCACACTGCGCGACCTGCCGCATTCTCCCAGCATTCCACTGGTGTACACCACGCCAGGTTATATGCGGATGTATCAGATGCCACTGTTGCATGGTAGGGCTTTTAGTCGCGAGGAAGACGTTGGCAGTCAGCAGCCGGTCGCGGTGATCAGTGAACGGCTGTGGCGCAACCAATACAACGCCGATCCGGCGCTGCTTGGCCAAAAAATTCAAATCGGTCAGATTGGCTTTACCGTAGTGGGTATTGCCGCCGCCGATTTTGCCGAGCCAAAACTGTTTGGCCCGGACACTGTGCATGATGCCTGGCTTTCGTGGGATTTTAATGAAGGATTTCAACAGCTCAGTCCAGGCGGTTTGAGCCGCAATCTGTATTATCTGAGCCAGCTGAAAAACGCAAGCGAGCGGCCGGCCTTTGAGCAGGAAGTGCGGCTACAACTCGATGCCTTGTTTCAACAAGCCCGCAGTGCAGCAAACCAAGCCGGGGCAAAATTTAGCGTGCGTTTTAATGCCACGCCGCTGCGTCAGGTGCTGGAAGGTGATAGTCGTCAGGCCACGTTATGGATGCTGGCCGGCAGTCTGGTGTTATTACTGATCGCCAGTGCCAATATCACCAACCTGATTTTATCCCGTGCCGCCAGACAACAACGCACTATGACCATCCAAGCCGCGCTTGGGGCACAGCGCCACCATGTACTCGCGACGGTGTTCGCTGAGTTATGCGTTTTGATGAGCGCTGCACTACTGCTGGCTTTGGCAGTGGCCCAACTGGCGTATCGGCTGCTGGAATTATATGCCGCTACAACGCTACCCCGGCTGCAGGAACTGGGGCCGGATTTAGCCAGTTTGTTGTTTGCCTGCAGCGTCGGTTTAGTGCTGACGCTGGGTTTTGCGCAATTGATCAGCCGGCAACTGAATTACCGCGCCCTACAACAACAGCTGCAAAGCAGTGGCAAAGGTAGTGGTGTACAAATCAGCAGCCGCATCCGCCAGTTGCTGATTTCAGCTCAGGTGATGCTGGCTGCCGTATTACTGGTGTGTGCCTTTCAGGTATTAACCCATGCCTTGGCACAATTACGTCAGCAGATTGGCTTTGCCACTGCTGATCGCTATCAGGTTTTGCTGGAAGATATCGCTGCCAGCCCGGCCAATTTATCCAGCGAACAGCGCGCAGCACAGGAAAGGCAACGCAGTAGCGAACTGCTGCAAATTCGCGAACTATTGCTGCAACAACCGGACATTGCTGACGCCGCCCTCAGTACCAATGCACCTGTCGGTTATAACGGAGTGTCCGCTGGCTTTGCCGCCTATCTGCGTGATGCAAACCAGCAGCATAGCCGGTTGGAAAGCCGTGAAACCCGCACCGATCAGCATTATTTGCCGATGTTTGACATGCCACTGCTGCAAGGGCGCAATTTTACCGCGCAGGAAGTGGCCAGCCAGGCGCCGGTGCTGATTATTAACCAGGCGCTGGCAGAGCAGCTAAGCCCGGACGCTAAGGTGCTGGGACAACGGCTATACCGCAGTGGTAGCAACCAGGCAGTCGAAATTATCGGGGTAACCGCCAACCGGTATTTGCCAGCCGCCAGTGGTGTCGATGAACTGCCCTACCGCAGTTACAGCCCAAGAGCAGCTGACAATCTGCTGTTACACCTCAAACCCGGCCGGCAGATCGACAAAAAAACGCTGAACGCCTTGTTACAACAAGTATCGCCGCAGTTACGCACTCTGGATATCTATAGCATTGAACACAATGCCAATCAGGTATTGCTGCGCAGTTCGCTGACCGCTGCGGTGACGACTTCACTGGTGCTGCTGAGCTTTGTACTGGCTGCCATCGGTATTTACGGCGTACTGAGCTACAGCGTACAACTGCGTCGTTTTGAGCTGGGTGTGCGAATGGCGATAGGCGCCCGGCCCGGCACTATTTTACGCCAATTGCTGGGCGAGAACCTTAAACCCGTAGCGGCTGGTTTGATGCTGGCAGCCTTGCTGCTGGTGGCACTCTGGCTGGGCCTGCAACAGAGCTCTTTTGTGGTCGAACTGTCGGTCGGCGGCTTTGCCTTGCCACTGGCGTTGATAGTGCTGCTCACCACCCTGACCACGCTGCTGTCGGTGTGGGGCATTATCCGCAAACCGGCTATTTACGCATTACAAGGACAATAACATGCCGCGCCCTTCACTACACTCCTGGTTCCACACTGCGAAGTTACTGCTACTACGGCAGCAGCTGTATGCGCTGACCATTATCCTGACGCTCGGCCTGTTGCAACTAAGCGACCGGGTTGGCGTCAGCTTGCCTTTTGCCGCACAGCTGCAAATCGCGCCGCTGAATGCCACAGTGGCACTGCTGACGGTATTGCTACTCACCACACTGATAGTGCTGGCTTGTGTGCGGCCCTTGTTAAGCCGGCCGGTGGTACAGACGTTGCGGCAATAAAAATAGCTTATCGGGTTTGTGAGCCAATAGCGTTGTCTGCTTAAAAATGGATAACGCTTACGCTCATCTAAGTATTAAAAAGACCACAGAAAGTAGAAAATACTTATGTTTATTAAAAAGTTACTTAGTGTATCAATCGTCGTTTGTACGAGTTTTGCCAGTGCTGGCGTGAGCGCACAGCAGCCGCATCCTAAGCATATTTCAATTACCTTTGATGATGTCCCTATTCATGCTGAATTTGCTTTACCGGCGCAATCCGTCAAACAGATCAACCAACAACTACTGGATACCCTGAAAAAATATAATATCAAAGCCACAGGCTTTGTGAATGAAGGCCATGTTAAAAACGACCCCGAAGTATTGCAGTCTTTGTTAGCAGATTGGCACCAGCAGGGGCATAATCTTGGCAACCATACCTTTTCACATATTTCCTACCATAAAACCGATTTAGACAGCTATCTGGCGGACATTGAAAAGGGCGCGACCACAACACAAACTGTGTTGGGTAAGCAAAAGCAACAGTTTTTTCGCCCACCTTACCTGCATGCCGGCGACACCAATGCAGCGCAACAGCTGCTTGATAAGGGCCTGGAAAAGTTAGGCCTGACACTAGTGCCCGTAACGATGGAAAATGCCGATTACGTGTTTGATGCGCCCTATACCGCCAAGCTGCAAAATAAGCAGCTAGCAACGGCAAATAGTTACCAGCAGCAGTATCTGGCATTTACTGAGCAGCGATTAGATTTTTACCACAGCGCCAGTGCAAAAATGTTTGACCAGCCAGTGCCGCAGATATTGATGCTGCACGTTAATCAATTAAATGCCGATAGTTTGGACAACATTCTGCTGTCCTTGCAATCACGCGGTTATCAGTTTCAAAGCTTAGAGCAAACGCTACAACACCCGATATATTCTCAGCCAACTCCAGCATTTAAATTCGGCATTCACTGGCTATTTCGCTGGGATAAAGCGATGGGAAATAAAGTGAACTGGGCAACCGAGCCTGAGCCTTCTGCTGAGGCATTTGCCGAACAGCGACAAGCGATTGCAACCCTAAAAAATAGGTAGGGGGCGAATAAGGCGCTAGCCCGTGAAATGCAGATAAAAAAGCCCCCGCACCAGGCGGGGGCAATACGTGGTGGAACAGGGGGGGAAATCAGAACGTATAGCTGATACTAAAATCGATACTGCGCGGCATAATATAGCGGCCGTTCGGGCTGCCGGCGCTGCGTGGATCACCTTCAGTAATGCCGTCTTTATCGGTCAGGTTGGCTACCGATAACTGGGCTTTTAACTGCTGGGTAATATCCAGTTGCAGACCTAAATCGATTTTGCTGTAACCATCCAGATTCACGCTATTGGCATTGTCGCCAAAGCGATCGCTTACCGACGCCAGGGTGCCGTACACCGTAGCGTACATATCCGCGACATCAAAGCCGTAACTCGGCGTTACCCGCAGCATCCAGTCCGGTTGGCGAATCGCCTGATTCCCCACTACCAGCGGATCCGGGTGATTAGTAATTTCGGTGTCCTGCACGGTGGCGTTCAGATTTACCGCAAAGCCGTTGTCGGCGCGGTAGTTGGCATCAAACTCGATACCCATGGCTTCGGTGGTCAGTACTTCAGCCGGTGCACCGGGGCGGGAGACAAACAGCTCACCGTCAACTTCGTTGTAGAATGAGGTTAAATAAATACTGTGGTTTTGCTCTGCCCATTTGTAGCCGAACTCATATTGGGTCACTTCTTTAATCAGCTTATCGCCGCTTTCAAAGGCGCCGTAGTTGTCACGGAAGTCATCAAAGAATGGCATCTTGTTGCCTTTATTGACGCGGGCGAATACCCCCATATTACGCTGCCACATCCAGTTTACGCCGGCGGTCCAGGCAGTTTTACTTTCATCGTAATCTACCGCTTTGCTGATATCGCCGGTTAAGCCTTCATCTACTACGTAGGTGATTTTGTGGTTCTCGCGGCGCAGGCCTGCATCGACCCGCCATTGTTCGTTTAACTGATATTCCACCGCGCCGTAAAAAGCACTGGTATCGCCATCGCCGGTGGCGTCTATATCGTAGTCCCAACCGCAAGTGGTCAGGCTGTCGTTACAGTCGATACCGCTTAGCGCTTCGCCGCCTTTCTCAACCACATGCCAGGATTGGTTGCCGATAGACCACCAGTCCTGCACTGAGAAGTTAGTGGCGTAATAGCCCAGCGTAAATACCGCATTGTCGGTGGTTTTACTCAGCGCAATATCATTGGTAAAGGCTTCGATATCCTTAAGTACCACCCAGCGACCAATTTGCTGCACCACGGTATCGTTATCATAACTGGCGCCTGTGGTAACACCGGTGACGGGGCCATTCACGCCCGCTACTTCGCCTAGCGTAGTGGCGCCGCCTTCCGGTACCAGACCAAAGGTATTGGCTTCGCCCTCAATATGGCTGAAGCGATACATTAAACGCCAGCTGTCGGTTAAGTCTAAATCGACGGTACCGCCGGTAATGCCGCCGTTCCAGCCGCGGCCATCGCCAAAGTCATAGCTTTGCTCTTCGCCATCCGGGCCATAGGCAATTTTACCGAGTCGGTTGTTCGGGCCAATTTGGCTGTAGTCGTTATCTACTCCGGCTACGTTCAGTGCAACCGGCAAATGCCAGACACCGTGATCATCAGTCTGGCGCGTGTAAACATTGATACTGCCGTTATCCAGCTCTTTGGTAACGTTAACGGTAAACTGATGGCCTTTTTCTGAGTTAAAGCCGGTTTCGCGCTGGCCTTCAGAACTGCTGATATAGCCGCCGGCCATCACGTAAAGCCGGTCGGCAATTTCACCGCTAACCACGCCGTCTACCCGGCGCAGGCCATAGCTGGACGTTGAAAACTTCACCAGGCCTTCGGTGACTTCACTGCCTTCTTTTAACAAAAAGTTGGTGGTTAAACCCGGCTGGCCGTTGGATAACACCGGCGTAGAGCCGCCACGCAGCGCTTCCATAAAGTGCACGGTTTCATCGAGGCGGAAAATAGATGAGTTTTCTAGAAAAGATAAGGTTGGCGGCGGAAAAATCGGCGCGCCATTCAGCTGGATAGTTAAGAACGGTGCATCACCAGTGCTTGGAAAACCGCGCACAAAGACGTTGGCACCAGCGATACCGCCAGAGCTTTCTGCCCACACACCCGGTACTACGGTAAATAATTCAGCGGTGCTTTTCGGTGCCAGCCGGCCGATATTTTCGGCCGACACATTGGTAATGGCGTAACTGCTGTCGACTTTAAAGCCCGACATACCACTGGCTTTACCGGTAACCACTATTTGTTCTATTTCACCCTGGCTCTCTGCTGCGGCGGGGGCGTCGGTATTGGTCTGTGCGATAAGGGGCATGCTGCAAACCAGCGCCAGAGCGGCGCTGATCTTATTAAGTTTGGCTACCATTTTTTGTTCTCCTGCTATCCTGTCGATGATTACAGCGGCTGTTGTTTTAATCACTTTTTGTTCGATCTTGTGCCGTGCGGATTTAACCATAGGTGAAATTGCAATCGATTGCAATAGTGTGGTTGATGTTTTTGCATACGATTGCAAAACTGTTTCAGGCCGAAAATGTTTCAGATCTGTACTCTGCCTGCCGGCGGCGTTGCGGGGCGCTGCCTGATAGGGCATTATTGCTTGCATAACGGTAAATTACGGCGAAACTAAGTAGGTACTGTGGCGATTAAACCGGCAAAAACTATGACCTTATCTGATATAGCCCGGCTGGCCGGGGTGTCGGAATCAACCGCATCACGCGCGCTGCGCGATAACCCGGTAATTAACGCGCAAACGCGGCAAAAAGTGCAGCAAATTGCCGCTGATCATCAGTTTAAGGTCAATGCCACTGCGCGCAGTTTGCGTACGCAAAAAAGCCACACTATCGCCGTGATAATTTTGTTTGATGCCAAAACCCAGCAGGCGATCACCGACCCCTTTCTGCTGGATATTCTTGGTGTAATAGCCGACGAGCTGACACACCAGGGCTACGATATGCTGCTAAGCAGCAGCAAAACCACCGACAAAGACTGGCGCAGTTACTACTTTGATTCCAAACGTGCCGACGGCCTGATCATTATTGGTCAGGGCGAGCACGACGAGCGGGTTGAGCAATTAAGTAATGCCGGCGTACCTTTTGTGGTGTGGGGCGCTGCCAGCGGCAATGAGAGCTTCCCGGTAATTGGCAGTGATAACCGTCAGGGCGCGCAGTTGGCCGTGTCGCATTTACTTAGCCGCGGCTGTAAGCGCATCGCCTTTTTAGGTGATATTCGTCATAGCGAAATTGAAATGCGCTACCTGGGTTACCAGGATGCCTTGCAAGCCGCCAGCATTAAAGCTGAGCCGGCATTGCAACTGAACACTGATTTTACTGCCCAGGCCGGTTATTTGCAGACACAACAGGTATTGTTTAATCAACTGGCGACGCTGGACGGTATATTCGCTGCCAGTGATGCCATTGCTATGGGCGCGATGAAAGCGTTGCTAGAGCACGGTATTAAGGTGCCGCAGCAGGTGGCGCTGGTAGGCTTTGATGATATTGCGATGTCAGCTTACTGCACGCCGTCACTGACCACAGTAAAACAGGACACCCATGCTGGCGGTAAATTGCTGGTAGTACAACTGCTAAGCCGGATTAATGGCGGCAAAGCTGCATCACAGCTGTTACCGGTAAAGCTAATTGAACGGCAATCGAGTTTGCGCTCTCACATTATCGCCACCTAAAACGGTATTTACGCGGTGATATATAATATTGCCCCCTTTACCTATGCTTTCTTAGACCGAGTAAAGACCAATTACAATTAAGCATGCTTTTGAGCAAGCTAATATGTCCCATATCATGAAGCAGCAAGACTAATAGAGCGCTCTATCAACACCTCATAAGTTAACAATAATTATATCTTGACTTATAAATATTAACGATCAATATTTGTTTATTACATATGGAGGTAATAATGAAACAAGTGACTTTGGTATTAGTGCTGGCTGCTTCGTTTAGTGTTGCAGCTGAAGATTTCAGCTTCGCTCCTAACGCAGCAAGCAACTTAGCTAAAAACTCGGCGATGACACAAATAGTGACCCCAGAATTTGAATATGAAGTACATGCAGACGGAACTACGTATGTACAAGATTCAAACTATGAGGAAATGAGTCAGTCAGGCCAATGTAACGAATGGAACTCATATATCCGATCAGCAGGAAATGGAAATTTCGTGAATGTAACGAATGAATGCCGATGGGCAGTTTTTTCTGTCACGTCAAGCAGGGGGTACAGTGGAATATGGCATCATAAAGCGGAGCCATTTCAACCTTTTGGTTGGCCACCCTATGATGACAGAAAAGCAACAGTCACTAAAAGTACTCTAACAACACTGGCATGTAATACAACGCCGCCAGGTACCGGTTATTGACGGGTAGGAGCTTAAGTAATTTCTGTCAGAAATTTATCCGAATATACTACAGTTCTCATTGAGTGGCGGATACAGTTTCTGGCAGATTTTGCCAGAGCAACTTCATATCAGCACATCCTGTGCACATTCAGTATTTCATTTAACCAGCTACCCAAGACAATGACGCTGTATGTTGACAAGAGTTATCGCCTGTACTGTCGGATACACCTTTAACGCTCCACTTAGCACCTTTGCATCACCAATGCCGATGGCTTTCATACCGGCGCGGTTAATCGCTTCTATACCGGCCAGTGCATCTTCGACACCAATACAATGTTCAGGCGGCACACCCAGCCCTTTGGCGGCGAGTAAAAACACTTCCGGGTCGGGCTTGCTGTTTACGACGTTGTTGGCATCGGCAATATAGTCAAACTGTGCCGCGATGCCTAAGCGCTCAACGACAAAGGCGGCGTTTTTACTGGCTGACGCCAGGCCAATTTTTATACCGTGCTGCTTTAAATCTGCAAATAACGCTGCCACACCGGGGTAGAGGTTATCCGGTGTAATATGGTCGATAAGCTCAAGATAATGCGCGTTTTTCTGCTGCATCAGCCGCGCCTCTTCGGCCCCGCTCAGCGTTAAGCCGCCTTGTTGTAAAATCCAGCGCAGCGAGCCCAGGCGATCAACACCTTTAAGCTGCTCATTGTCGTGCTCGGTAAAAGCAATGCCCAGCGCATCGGCTAAGGCTTTCCAGGCATAAAAATGGTAGATGGCGGTGTCAGTTAACACACCATCCAAATCAAAAATCACTGCGCGACAGCTCATAGCGTTGCTCCAATGGTTTTGTTAACCGCAGCGGCAGGAGTAAGCTGAACAGGCTGGTTGCCATGAAATACTGTTAACGGCTCGCCGCTAAGCAACTGGTAACTGGCGTGTTGCCGGTCGGCACTAAATTGCAGTACCCGGCCGCGGTAATTTAAGCGAAAGCTTAAGCCAGGTAATTGCGCCGGCAACTGCGGGTTAAAATACAAACCATCGCGGCGTGAGCGCACACCGGCAAAACCCATGATCAGCGACATCCAGCTGCCGGCCATGCAGGCGATATGTACGCCAAATTCGGTATTGGCATGGTGGTTATCTAAGTCCATCCGCGCACTGTCGCCAAAAAATTCATGTGCCCTGGCGGTGTCGCCGGTTTCAGCAAATAAAATGCTGTGAATGCAGCTGGATAAGCTGGAATCATGGGTGGTTAATGGCTCGTAGTAGGCCAGATCACGCTGTTTTTGCGCCTGCGGTATCGCATCGTCCAGCAGCAATAGCGCCAGCACTACGTCGGCCTGCTTTAACACCTGGTGACGGTAAATAACCAGCGGATGATAGTGCAGCAATAACGGATATTTGTCGGCCGGGGTATTGGCAAAATCCCACGGCTGGCGTTGCAAAAAGCTGTCATCCTGCGGGTGAACCTGTAGTTGCTCGTCAAACGCCAGATACATAGTGTCGGCGGCCTGCTGCCATCGCTGTATTTCTGTTGCGGTTACGCCCAGCTGCTGTAACAGCGGGCTTTGTTCTGCCTGCAGCCTGCTGACGACCTCAAGCGTAAAACGCAGCTGTAATTGCACCATAGCATTGGTATAAAAATTATTATTTACCAGCGCCGAGTATTCGTCCGGCCCCGTTACCATATGTATTTCAAACTTACCGCTGCGCGATGAGAAAAAGCCCAGTTGCAGCCATAGCCGGCTGGTTTCTACCAGCATTTCGCCGCCCATCTGCTGCAGAAAGCTCCAGTCGTCGGTGGCAAGGTAATAGCTGCGAATGGCATAGGCAATAGCGGCATTAATATGGTATTGCGCGGTGCCGGCCGGAAAATACGCCGAGCACTCTTCACCACCAATGGTGCGCCACGGGTACAGGGCACCATGACTATGCGACATCTGCCTGGCGCGCTGACGTGCCGCATCCAGTTGGCTGTAGCGCTGGCTAAGTAACTGGCGGGCAATCTCCGGCTGGGTCAGGCTCATTACCGGCACCACGTAAATTTCAGTATCCCAAAAATAATGGCCATCATAGCCAGGCCCGGTTAAACCTTTAGCGCCGATATTGCTCTGGCCATTGCGGCCGGCCGACTGTGTCAGGCTAAACAAGTTAAAGCGCATCGCTTGCTGCAGTGCGACATCACCGTCTATCGATACGTCTGCCTGCTGCCAGTATTGCTGCCACCACTGTTGATGTTCGCTGAGTAAGGCGGCAAAGCCCTGCTGGCGGGCATTGTGCAGTAACTGCAGCGCTTGTTGGCCCAGGCTGTCGCTTTCGTCAACATTGGCGCTATGGCAGTAAATAACCAGCTTATGCAGTGTCTGGGTTTCGCCTTGCGTTAACCGCAGGGCAAATTGTTGCGTCAGTTTATTGCTCTGGCTGTCGTCTTGCATCAGCAAGGTGGCACCGGCTGGCAGCTGATGGCTTGTTGCCGCCGCGACTATAAACTCAGCACCTTTGGCACGATGTAACATCAGGCCGTTGTCGTCACTAAATTGCTGGCCAAGCAAGGTTAAGCTGTCGGCGATCGACATTTCACCTACCCGCGGATCGTCCTTTTTACAGAAGCCGGGGTAAGCGGCATCCAATCCGCTATTCAGTTCAACCTGGCCGGAGAAGTTCAGTGCGGTAATACTCAGTTCTATTGCCAGTAAATGCGGGTTGGCTTGCGACACAAAACGCCGGCTGACAATACGCAGCTGTTTGCCACTGCTGCTGTGCCATTCGCTGTGGCGGCTGAGCACACCTTGCTGTAAATCCAGCACGCGGCTATGGCTGACGGCACTGGCGGCGCTGAAGGTGTCACCATCAACACTCAGCTGTAACAGTTTGCCATTGGCCACCTGCAGCATTTTGTGATTGTTTTTGGCAAAGCCGTAAGCGGATTCGCCGTAATGAATAGCTTCACTGCTGTAAACGCCGTTTAAATAGGTGCCTTCGCAGCTGGCAATACCGGCCGGTGCACCTTCTTCTAAGGTACCACGGCTGCCGATATAACCATTGGCCAGGCTGAGCAGGGTTTCCTGCAGCAATAAATGCTGCGGTTGATAGTGGTTGTCGGTTAAAGCCCAGGGCTCTGTGGTTAAAGGCCGCACGGCAGCATGGGGATGTAACGACATAAGGCGCACCTGACTCAATTGCAGTAAATAGCGTTAATATACAGCTTTTGCAATCGATTGCAATATGCAATAAAACCGTTGTATAGTGCAAAAAGTCAGCAAGCTGACTAACAACAGGGTAAAACAACTATAGCTGTGACACACAGCACAAAATGAGAACCGGATTATGGCCACCTTGCGTATACGCTTGTCGCTGCTACTCACCTATTTTGTCTTCGCCATTTTGTTAAACAGTGTCGGCACTGTGATTTTGCAGGTGATCCACACTTATCAAATCAGTAAAGAAGCCGCCAGCGTGCTGGAAGGCTTTAAAGATATTCCTATCGCTGTGGTGTCTTTTATTATTGCCTCTTATCTGCCGCGGCTGGGTTATAAAACCGCGCTGCAAATTGCGCTGGGGCTGGTTACACTGGCCTGCATTGCCATGCCGCTGCTACCGGCGTTCTGGACCACTAAATTGCTGTTTCTTAGCGTTGGTGCCAGCTTTGCACTGGTTAAGGTGTCGGTGTATGCCAGTATTGGCGTGGTGACCGAAACCAAGACCGAGCATGCCTCCTTGCTGAATTTTATCGAAGGCGGCTTTATGCTCGGTGTATTGTCAGGCTATTGGCTGTTTTCGGCTTTTATGGACCCAGCCGCACCGCAGTCCAGCGGCTGGTTGCAGGTGTACTGGCTACTGGCGCTGCTGTGTGCGGCGAATCTGGCGTTACTGAGCAGCACGCCGTTTCCTAAATTGGTGTTGCCGCCAACCCAGCCGCTGCGGCAGGATTTTATCGCCATGCTGCAACTGGTATATAAACCGCTGGTGTTTGTGTTTGTCTTGTCGGCGTTTTTATACGTGCTGATTGAGCAAGGCATAGGCAGCTGGCTGCCGACCTTTAACAACGAAGTGCTGCGGTTACCCAACCAACTAAGCGTGCAGCTAACCAGTATTTTTGCTGCCAGTTTAGCGCTGGGACGTATTTTAGCCGGTGTGGTATTAAAAAAGTTGTCCTGGTATCTGCTGCTGAACGGCTGTCTTATCGCTATGGCGCTGCTGATCCTGCTAACGCTACCGTTAACGCGTAACATAGCGCTGAATGCGGATGTCAGCTTATTCAGCGCACCGCTAGCGGCTTACCTGTTCCCGCTGATTGGCCTGTTTATGGCACCGATTTATCCGGTGATTAACTCGGTCATGTTAAGCGCCCTACCCAAAGTACAACATGCGCCGATGACCGGCTTAATAGTGGTGTTCTCGGCGCTGGGCGGCACTACCGGCTCTATGGTTACCGGCTATACCTTTGCTAATTTTAACGGCCAGACCGCATTTTATCTGTGCTTATTGCCACTGAGTTTGCTGTTACTGTCGATTGGCTTATTTCACCGCCAGAGTAAACAAGCGCCAGTGTGATTTGTCAGCGGCTACGGCGCAGCAAGTTGAGGTTAAATCCGCTTAAAGCGTGCCGGTTCTGTGCTACACTGGCGCGCTTATTTCGGTGGTAAATTCTTATTTAATGCATCAACTGAATTCTTTAGAAAAACGCGCTGCGTTGGTTCTGGCTCTGGTGTTTTCCAGCCGGATGTTAGGCTTGTTTATGCTGCTGCCGGTGTTTGCCCTGTATGGCACTGAGCTTAATGGCTTTTCACCGCTGTGGATTGGTCTGGCCATTGGCGCCTATGGCCTGACCCAGGCTATTTTACAAATTCCGCTGGGCTGGTTATCCGACCGTATTGGCCGCCGCCCGGTGATGTTGGCAGGCCTGGCCTTGTTTGCGCTGGGTTCAGTGGTGGCCGCGCTGGCCGACTCGGTTTATCTGGTTACCCTGGGCCGGGTTTTGCAGGGTGCCGGCGCCATTGCCGGGGCTATTCTGGCGTTTGCCGCTGACGTAACCCGCGAAGAGCAGCGGCCAAAAGTCATGGCCATTATTGGCGCCAGTATCGGTTTAAGTTTTGCCGCCGCTATGGTGCTGGGGCCTTTACTGGCGAAGTGGGCCGGCTTAAGCGGGGTGTTTTGGTTTACCGCCGTACTGGCCTGTTGTGCCATGTTAGTGGTGGCATTTTTGCTGCCACAAAGCGTACATAAGGCGCCGATGGCTGAAACCCTGGCACTGCCGCAAAGCCTGGGCGCTATGCTAAAACACCGCCAACTGCTGCAGTTAGATGCAGGCGTGTTGCTGCTGCATTTAATGCTGACGGCGATCTTTGTGGTGTTACCGTCGCTGCTGCAACAGTACGCTTTAGCGTCAACTCAGCACTGGCAGTTTTACCTGCCGTTGTTATTGGGCTCTTTTGTGCTGATGATCCCAATGATGATTATCGCTATGCGTAAAGCGCAGGAGAAAGGCTTTTTTCTGCTGGCCATAGCGCTGTTAGTCAGCGCTATGCTGGTTATCTGTGTCGTGCCGGGTTTTTGGCCGCTGACGGTTGCTTTACTGCTGTTTTTTACCGGTTTTAATTTTCTGGAAGCCAGCCTGCCGGCATTGGTGTCGCGCATCGCGCCGGCAGGTCAGCGTGGCAGTGCTATGGGTATCTATTCCAGTAGCCAGTTTTTTGGTGCCTTTTTAGGCGGGGTGCTGGGCGGCGCTGTGCTGCAACAATTTGGCTACCAAGCTTTGTTTGCTGTGCTGGCGGTTATTGGTTTAATATGGCTGGCAGTTGCCAGCACCCTTATTATTCCTCTGCGTGTGCAGCGCTTATCACTGGCAGTGTCGCTGCAAAGCACGCAGCAGGCAGAGCAATTAGCCGCAGATCTTACGGTATTAGCCGGGGTGCAGGAAGTTACACTGGTTTTGGCAGAGCAGCGCTGTTATCTGAAAGTCAGTTCAGCACAATTTGATACAGCGCAGGCGCAAGCGGTTATTGCCGCAGCCGGGGCTTAACATTTTTTAGGAGAACTCGCATGGCGCGTGGCATTAATAAAGTCATCTTAATTGGTAACCTGGGCACCGACCCGGAAGTGCGCTATATGCCGCAAGGCGGCGCAGTGGCAAATTTAACGGTAGCTACCTCTGAAAGCTGGACCGATAAAGCCACTAACGAGAAAAAAGAACAAACCGAATGGCACCGCGTGGTGATTTACCAGCGTTTAGCCGAAATTGCCGGTGAATACCTGCGTAAAGGCAGCAAGGTGTATATCGAAGGTAAGCTGAAAACCCGCAAATGGCAGGATAAAGACGGTGTAGAGCGTTACACCACCGAAATTATCGCCAACGAACTGCAAATGTTAGATGGCCGCGGTGACGGTCAGCAACAAGGCGGTGGCATGGGTGGCGGCCAGCAAGGCGGCTATCAGAAACCAGCCCAGCAACAGGGCGGTTATCAGCAAGCGGCACCACAGCAGGCTTATCAGGCGCCGGCACAGGGTGGCTATCAGCAGGCTGCACCACAACAGCAAGCTGGTGGCTATCAACAACGTCCGGCCCAGCCACAAGGCGGCTATCAGCAGCCAGCCCAGCCGCAACAGCGCGCACCAATGGAACCGCCAATCGACTTTGATGACGATATTCCGTTCTAATCTGACTGCAGATTATAAAAGCCTCCTGTCGGAGGCTTTTTACTTTGTCTGCCAGCCTGTTGCTTACCCTATAAACTAACGCCACTTAACGCTATCAATACGCCATTGGCCGAAAGCCGCCTAATCTTTACCTAATCTTGACGTTTGCTGTGTTGAGCCGATACAGACACGCCACTATAGTGAGCGCAATCTGATAAAACTGGATTTTCGCATGACACGGCAACATCTTTACTGGCTGGGCGCAGCTGTTATCGCCGCTGCAACCGCAGCTTACTGGTTTTGGCCATCAGAACAACCGGCACAGGCAACTGCCGGCCAGCGACCGATGAGCCCCTGGGCTATGCCGGTGCCGGTACGGGTAATCAGCGCTGAGCCGGGCGATTTGCGCGCCCAGATAAAAACCATCGGCACCGTTACCCCGCTAAATACCGTGCTGGTGCAAAGCCGGGTGTCGGGTACGCTGCAACAGTTATTATTTAAGGAAGGCGATAAAGTAGAAGCCGGCCAGCTGTTGGCGCAGATAGACCCGGCCGATTACCAAATTCAGCTGGCGCAGGCAGAAGGCCAGCTGGAGCAAAACCTGGCACAGCTGAAAAATGCCGAATCGGATCTGGCGCTGTACGCCAAACTGCGTGAGCAAAGCTCTATTTCTGCGCAGCAATACAATGCGCAACAAGCGTTGGTTGGCCAGCTAAAAGGCACCATTAAAAGCAATCAGGCTCAAATTGATGCCGCTAAGCTGCAGTTATCCTACACCCGTATCACGGCGCCAATCAGTGGCCGTTTAGGTTTGCGTAATGTCGACAGCGGCAATTTAATTCAGGCCAACGGCGCCGAAGGCATAGTGACTATTACCCAGAGCTCGCCAATCAATGTGCTGTTTTCGGTACCTGAGAGCCAGCTGCAACCGGTGTTGGACGCGGTGCGCCGCGGCGACAGCTTAAGTGTCGAAGCCTGGGATCGTAGCGATCAGCAGCTGTTAGCGACCGGCCGCCTGACCACGCTGGATAACCAGATTGATACCGCCACCGGCACATTGCGGTTAAAAGCCGAATTTGCCAATGAGCAGGAGCAGTTGTTTCCCAACCAGTTTGTTAACGTGCGGCTAAATGTGGCGGTTTACCAGAATATGATTACCATAGCACAGGATGCGGTGCAGTATGGCTCGGCCGGCAGCTATGTGTATCTGATAGAAAACAACAAGGCGCAGATCCGTCAGCTGACACTGGGTGCCTCTGATAATGGCCGCATTGCGGTGCTGTCCGGCCTCAGTGGCGGCGAGCAGGTGGTGCTGGAAGGCTTAGACAGATTACGCCCCGGCCGTGCAGTTGAAGTAATTGGCGAACAGGCAGCACAGCCTGCAGCCGCACAGCCTGGGCAGGACAAACCAAGACGCCGTCCAAAGAGGCCTGAATAATGAGCTTGTCGCGCCCGTTTATCCTGCGACCGGTTGCTACCTCGCTGCTGATGCTGGCGATTCTGATCGCCGGCGTGCTGAGCTGGCGGCAATTACCGGTAGCCGCCCTGCCACAGGTAGACTACCCGATAATTCAGGTATTCAGCTTTAACCCCGGCGCCAGCCCGGACATTATGACCCGTACCATTACCGCGCCGCTGGAGCGCAGGTTGGGGCAAATTCCCGGCTTAAAGCAGATGTCGTCTGCCAGCTCAGCCGGTGCCTCGGTGATCACGCTGCAGTTTGCGCTGGAAGTGGATATGGGCGTGGCCGAGCAGGAAGTGCAGGCCGCTATTAATACCGCCTCATCCTTGTTACCGAACGATTTGCCGACACCGCCGGTGTACCGCAAAGTTAACCCGGCCGATGCCCCTATACTAACGCTGGCTGTCACCTCGGCTACCTTACCACTGCCGAAAGTTTATGATCTGGTCGATACCCGCATGGCGCAGAAGCTAGCGCAGCTGCCCGGTGTCGGCATGGTCAGCATTGCCGGCGGCCAGCGCCCGGCGATACGGGTAAAAGCCAATCCGGCTGCCCTGGCCGGCCTTAACCTGAGCCTGGAAAACCTGCGCAGCGCTATCGCCGCTGCCAATACTAACCAGCCAAAAGGCAGCTTTGATGGCCCGTTTCGCTCAACCATGCTTGATGCCAATGATCAGATCCGCAATGTCAGTGAATACCAGCAGTTAATTATTGCCTGGCGCGACAATGCACCGGTGCGGCTACGCGACGTTGCCAGCGTGGAACAGGGCGCGGAAGACCGTTTTCTGGCGGCCTGGGCGAACGAGCAGCCGGCTATTTTGCTGAATATTCAGCGCCAGCCCGGCGCTAACGTCATTGAAGTGGCTGATCAGGTGCAGGCCTTGTTGCCACAGCTTACGGCTACTCTGCCGGCCGCGGTCGATGTCGCAGTGCTGACCGATCGTACCCACAGTATCCGCGCTTCGGTGCGCGACGTGCAAAAAGAACTGGTGTTCGCCATTGTTCTGGTGATCCTGGTGACCTTTGTATTTTTACGCACTATACCGGCCACCATTATCCCGAGTTTAGCGGTGCCGTTGTCGCTGGTAGGGGCCTTTGCTGCCATGCTGTGGCTGGGCTTTTCTGTAAATAACCTGACGCTGATGGCGCTGACCATTGCCACCGGCTTTGTTGTTGATGATGCCATCGTAATGCTGGAAAACATTGCCCGCCATCGCGAACAGGGCGCATCACCGCTTGAGGCGGCACTTAAGGGCGCGCAGGAAATTGGTTTTACGCTGATCTCGCTAACCTTTTCGCTGATCGCCGTGTTAATTCCACTGCTGTTTATGGCCGATGTCGTCGGCCGCCTGTTCTATGAGTTCGCCGTCACGCTGGCAGTGGCGATACTGATCTCATTGATAGTGTCACTGACGTTAACACCTATGCTATGCGCACGCTTACTGACGGCGATGCCGTCACATGAACAGCAGCAGGGAGTGATGGCGCGCATTGTCGCCCGCTATGGTGAAATGCTGCAGTGGGTGCTGTGCCATCAGCGCCTGGCAATGGCGGCAATGCTGGGCACGGTTGCTCTGACGGCCGGGCTTTATCTGGCGGTGCCAAAAGGCTTTTTCCCAGTGCAGGACAGCGGTGTTATTCAGGTAATTACCGAAGCGCCGCAGGACATTTCATTTAGCGCTATGGCGCAGCGGCAGCAGGCGCTGGCCGACGTACTGGCGCAGCATCCGCAGGTACAGAGCCTTTCGTCCTTTATTGGCGTCGATGGCAGCAATAGCAGCATTAACAGTGGCCGTATATTGCTGAACCTGAAAGCTCACAGCGAAAGATCACAAACGGCTACCGAAGTGATTTACCAGCTGGAGCAACAGGCGCAGCAGGTGGTGGGCATTAAGGGCTGGTTCCAGAGCGTGCAGGAGCTGAGCATAGAAGACAGAATCAGCCGTACCCAGTACCAGTTTACGCTGAGCACACCCGATCAGGAGGTGCTTAGCCAGTGGTTGCCAGAGCTGGTAGACGCGCTGCAACAACGGCCAGAATTATCGGAAGTGGCGCATGATCTGCAATGGCAGGGCCTACAGGCCTATATTGATATCGACCGCAATGCCGCTGCCCGGCTTGGCCTGTCGGTATCGCAAATCAGCTCGGTACTGCAAAGCGCTTACAGCCAGCGCCAGGTGTCGACCTTATTTACTCAGGCCAACCAGTACCGGGTGGTACTGGAAGCCGATCCGGCGCAAATTGACTGCCTGGACGCGCTGCAAAACCTGTATCTGACCAGCAGCAGCGGCGCCAGTGTGCCGCTGGCCAGCGTGGCGACCGTATCGCAGCGCCCGGCGCGGCTGTTGATTAACCAGCAGGGACAATTTCCGGCTGTGACCTTATCCTTTAACCTGTCGCCCGGTTATTCGCTGGGTGAGGCGGTCGCGGCGATTGAACAGGTGCAGCAACAACTGCAGTTGCCACCTGAGCTGGAGCTGAGTTTTCAGGGCGCTGCCGAGGCGTTTCGCTCCTCGCTTAGCAACACGCTGTGGCTGGTGCTGGCAGCGGTCGTCACCATGTACATCGTGCTGGGCGTGCTGTACGAAAGCCTGATCCACCCTATCACCATTTTGTCTACGCTGCCTTCAGCCACAGTCGGCGCTTTGGCCGCGTTGCTGCTGACCGGCCAGCCGCTGGATCTGATTGCCGTGATCGGCATAGTGCTGCTGATTGGTCTGGTAAAGAAGAACGGCATTATGATGGTCGACTTTGCGTTGGATGCGCAGCGTAATCAGGGCTTAAGTCCGCGCGATGCCATTTATCAGGCGGCGCTGATGCGCTTTCGGCCAATACTAATGACCACCCTGGCTGCGCTGTTTGGTGCTATTCCGCTGATGCTGGCCAGTGGCTCCGGTGCCGAGCTGCGCCAGCCACTGGGGCTGGTAATGGTAGGTGGTTTGCTGGTCAGCCAGGTGCTGACGCTGTTTACCACACCTGTGGTGTATTTATGGTTTGATGCTCTGGTGCGCCGGCCTGCGGCAGAGGCAGAACCGGCATGAACCTGGCGCAACCCTTTATTCAGCGCCCGGTAGCCAGTGGCCTGATAGCCACTGCCATTATGTTGCTGGGCTTACTCAGCTGGCGCTTATTGCCGGTGTCACCGCTGCCGGCTATCGACTTTCCGATGATTGTGGTTAGCGCCAGCCTGCCCGGCGCCAGCCCGGAGAGCATGGCGGCTACCGTTGCTACGCCGCTGGAGCGGGCACTGGGCAGTATTTCCGGCATCCGTCGTATCAGCTCGTCCAGCAATCAGGGTTCAACCCAGGTGCGGCTGGAATTTGAGCTGGAACGCAATGTCGATGACGCCGCGCGCGAAGTGCAGGCCGCGATAAACGCCGCCCGCGGTCAGCTACCTGCCGGTATGCCGGGCAACCCGGTGTACCGCAAGTTTAACCCGTCGCAGGCACCGATCATGGCGCTGGCGCTCAGTTCAGGCCATTTAGCCGGCAGCGTGTTATACGACAACGCCTCTACCGTACTGGCACAAAAACTGTCGCGTATTAACGGCGTGGGCGAAGTGGAAGTATCGGGCTCGTCTTTACCGGCAGTGCGGGTGCAGCTGAACCCCGGCATGCTGGCGCAGTATGGCGTGGCGCTGGATGAAGTGCGCAGCGCTATCAGCAGTATTAATGCTTCCGTTGCGCTGGGTGTGCTGGAAACCGGACAGTACCGCTGGCAGCTGGCCACCAGTGAAACGCTGCGCCAGGCCAGTGATTATCAGGATTTAATTATTAAATATGTCGATGGCGCCGCGATCAGGCTGTCAGACATAGCGCTGGTTACCGATTCAACCGAAAACCGCTACAGCGCTGGTTTTCATAACGATAAAGAGGCGGTAATTCTGCTGGTTAGCCGGCGCAGCGGGGCCAATATCGTCGCCACTATCGATGCCATCTACCAACAAATGCCGCTGCTGCAGGCGTTAGCACCGGCCGGGGCTGAGCTGGCGGTAGTGATGGACCGCAGCCCGGTAATTCGCGCCACCCTGCACGAAGCGCAAATCAGCCTCGCCATTGCAGTCGCTCTGGTGATCCTGGTGGTGTGGGCCTTTTTGGGTAACCTGAAAACGGCGCTTATTCCTACCGCTGCCATTCCGGTATCGCTGATTGGTGCCTTTACTGCCATGTATCTGTTTGGTTTTTCACTGAATAACCTGTCGGTGATGGCGCTGATTGTCGCCACCGGTCTGGTCGTCGATGACGCCATCGTCGTGGTGGAGAATATCCGCCGCCATATCGAACGCGGTTTAAGTCCGCTGCAGGCTGCAAAGCAGGGCGTGGCCGAAGTCGGCTTTACGCTGGTGGCAATGAACCTGGCGCTGATTGTGATTTTCCTGTCGATCCTGTTTATGGGCGGCATGGTAGAACGCTTGTTCCGCGAGTTCTCTGTCACACTGGTGGCGGCGATGGTGATTTCTCTGCTGGTGTCGCTAACGCTGACGCCCAGCCTGTCTGCACTGCTGCTGGGTAAAAACCAGGCCGCCACCGGCAGCAAAGCGAAATTTACCGCGGTACAACAGGCCTACCGGCGCAGTATTGCCTTTAGTCTGACGCATTACCGCTGGTTGTTGCTGCTGATGCTACTGCTGTTTGCCGCCAGCGCCTGGCTGTATCACAAAGTGCCGTCCGGTTTACTGCCCGAGCAGGATACCGGCCAGTTAAATGGCTTCGTCCGCGGCGATGACGGCGCCTCGTTTCAGATGATGCAGCCAAAGATAGAGGCGTTTCGCCAGTATGTGTTGCAAGATCCGGCAGTGGCCGACCTGACCGGCTCCGCCGGCGGCAATGGTGGTGTCAGTAACTCCTGGATGCGGGTGCGGTTAAAACCGCTGGCCGAGCGCCAGGTATCGGCCCGCACTGTGGTAGACCGGCTGCGCGCCAATGCGCCCAAAGTGCCGGGCGGCATACTGTTTATGAATGTCGATCAGGATATCCGCCTGTCATCGCCGTTTAGCCGCAGCGATTATGAAGTACAGCTGTTATCTGACGATTTAACCCTGCTGCGGCAGTGGGGTAAAAAAGTCGGTGAAAAGCTGCAGGAGCTGTCAGAGCTGGTGGATGTTAATACCCCCGGCGGTGAAGATGCGCAGCAGGTCGTGCTACAGATTGATCGCACCGCCGCTCAGCGCCTTGGCGTTGATATGCGCACTGTGGCGTCGATGCTGAATAATGCTTTTTCGCAGCGACAGGTGGCGACGCTGTACGATCAACAAAACCAGTACCGTATCGTAATGGAACTGCTGCCGGGCTACACCGCCCAGCCGGAAGTGCTGCAGCAGCTGCAAATTATTACCAGTGACGGCCGCCGGGTGCCACTATCCGCGATAGCGTCTTATCGCTATGGCCTGGTCAATGACAGGGTGCAGCACGACGGCCAGTTTGCTGCGGTAAATATTGGCTATGGCCTGGCCGAAAACGTTACCGTTGAGCAAGCCAGTGCGGCTATTGATCAGGCGCTGGCAGAATTAATGCTGCCGGGTGCTATTCATGCCATCAGCGGTGAAAACCAGCGCAACGCCATGTTTAGCAGCGCCGACCAGACCTGGTTGATTGTTGGTGTAATCATTGCCGTTTATCTGTTGCTGGGCGTACTGTATGAAAGCCTGCTGCAACCGCTAACGATAATGTCGGCGCTACCCTGCGCCGGTTTGGGCGCGCTGCTGGCGCTGCATGTAACCGGCGGCGAATTTAATTTAATTGCGCTGCTGGGGCTGTTTTTACTGCTGGGCATAGTAATGAAAAACGCCATCTTGCTGGTTGATTTTGCGCTGGCCGCAGAGCGCGAGCAGGGCTTATCGCCGGCACAGGCCGTGGCACTGGCCGCAGAGCAGCGCTTAAGACCAATTTTAATGACCAACTTTGCGGCTGTACTGGGTGCAGTTCCGTTATTGCTTGGTGTTGGTGAAGGTTCTGAGCTGCGCCAGCCGCTGGGGGTAACCATTGTTGGTGGTTTGCTGGTCAGCCAGTTGCTGACGTTATACACCACACCTGCGGTTTACTTACTGATCAGTAAATTAAAACCGGCAAAAAGCCGTTCAGCTGCTGTAACAGCGGTTGATCACAAGGTTCAGGGCCACTGAGCGTGTTACAACTGCATCAGCTGGGCACGCAGTTGCACCAGCTGATCGCGCAGTTGCTGCATTTGCTCTAACCCCATGCCGCAATTAAGCGCGACGGTTTCGTTAACCTTCAGCGCACGTTGTTTTAGCTCGCGGCCTTTGTCAGTTAAGCGGATTTCCAGCGTGCGCTCACTGTGTGCGCTGCGGGCGCGCAGTAACAAGCCCATTTCCTGCATACGTTTTAATACCGGTGTTAGCGCACCTGATTCGGTGAACAACTTTTGTGCGATGTCTTTTAGTGCGATGCCGTCTTTTTCCCACAAAATCAGCATCACCAGATATTGCGGGTAGGTCAGATCCAGCGCATCCAGCAATGGCTTGTACGATTTAGTCATAGCTAATGAGGCTGAATACAGCGCAAAGCACAGCTGATTATCCAGCTGCAGGCGCTGCTCGCCAGGGATGCAACTCAGTTCGGATGCAACAGTCATAACGACCTCAGAATAATGTGGTAACAGCATGACGCGGCATGCTTAACGATAGCTATGCCGATCATGCCATGTTCACTGCCACAGATCACGGACTAAAACGCCGCTGTTACACCAGTGTCAGCCGCACCTGTAAGCCATTACGGGTAGCGTTTGAATAAGGGCACACCTGATGCGCTTTATCTGCCAGTTGCTGCGCTACCGCTTTATCGGTACCCGGCAGGTTGATAAACAGCTCAACATCCAGCGCAAAGCCCCCTTCAATCTGACCAATACCTACTTCAGCCCGTACATTGGCATCAGCCGCTACGGCGACTTTGGCCTGGGCAGCAACAAATTTCAGTGCGCTTAAAAAACAGGCCGAATAACCGGCAGCAAATAACTGCTCAGGGTTGGTACCGGCAGCGCCATTGCCACCCAGCTCTTTTGGCATAGTCAGTTTCACATCCAGGTTATTGTCGCTGGATACAGCACGGCCATCACGGCCAGAAGTGCTGGTTACATTCGCGGTGTATAATATTTTCATGTTGTGTCTCCGTTATTTCAGTCAGTGTTGTTTAGTATCAGCCAACTTTACAATCGCAATATTAGTTATCGCGATAACATAATGCGGCAAAATAAACCCGGCAAACCGGGCGTTACGCCTGCTACAGCTATAGCTGGCAGGTGAGTGGCAATAATGTTATTGCAATAACTATTATCTCGCAAGTTTAGTTTGTTATAAGACTATAACCTTGTAGAATAACACCACTACTGCTACCGGGAATAACAAGATGAAATTCAAATGCCTGCTCAGCCTGAGCGCTTTGCTACTGTCAACTGCATTGCTGGCGCAGCCAGATAAGCTGATTATCACCAGCCAGCTTTTAGATGTGCGCAGCGGTAAACTGCTGGCCGATCAGGCTATCCTGCTGCAGCAAGACAGAGTGCACAGCATAGTACCGGTGGCAAAACTTAGCACTGCCGAGCAAACTTTGCCCCGCACTGATCTCAGCGGTTACACCGTTATGCCAGGCTTAATTGATATGCACGTGCATTTAACCAGTAATCCGGCCGAGCACGGCTATCGCCGGCTGCAACAAACTCCGGCTCGGCAGGCACTGTTTGGTGTAACCGCCGCTGCAGCAACACTGAATGCCGGTTTTACCACTGTACGCAACCTCGGCGCCGCTGGTTTTGCTGACGTTGACCTGCGCAATGCCATTAACGACGGCGACATTGCCGGCCCCAGAATGCGTGTATCAGGCCCCAGCTTGTGTATGACAGGCGGCCATTGCGACAACAATCTGTTACCGCACATTTACCAGGCCAGTGCCGCTGGGGTTGCCAATGGTGCCGATGCGATCCGCGCCAAAGTGCGCAGCAATATGAAATACGGCGCTGATGTGATTAAATTTACCGCTACCGGCGGCGTGTTATCGCGCAATACCGATGTGAATGCCAGCCAGTACAGCCTTGACGAAATGCAGGCCTTAGTTACCGAAGCGCATGATCGCGGCGCTATTGTTGCGGCCCATGCCCATGGCCTGCAAGGCATTAAACGTGCATTGCAAGCCGGGGTGGACTCAATAGAACATGCCAGCTTTATTGACGATGACGCCATCAAACTGGCCAAACGCCAGGGCACCTATCTGGTGATGGATGTGTATGTCAGCGACTATATTTTGCAACAAGGTGAGGCTGCCGGTATTTTACCGGAGTCACTGGCTAAAGAGCGCACTGTTGGCCAGCTACAGCGGCAAAACTTTAATAAAGCGGTGAAAGCCGGGGTAAAAATGGCCTATGGTACCGACGCCGGGGTTTATACCCATGGCCTGAATGCGCGTCAATTTAGCTATTTGGTGCAATGGGGCATGACACCGCTTCAGGCAATACAAAGCGCGACTGTTAATGCCGCCAGCTTACTAAACTGGCGCAATACTCAGGGCCAGCTTAATGTTGGTGTGCTGGAGGCCGGTGCCTACGCCGATATCATTGCGGTTACAGGTAACCCCTTGCAGCAAATCGAGCTACTGCAAAACATTGCCATTGTGATAAAAGGTGGCCACATGGTGAAAACACCTGACTAAAACTGACGTAATAGTGGCTTTGCCGCCAGCAGCATAATAGAGAGAACTTAATGATAGCCAGACTGGTATTTCTTGCACTGTTACTGTTGGGCAGCTATCTGCTGCTTTCGGCATGGTCCGGCGCCAAACGGCCGCTACCGCAAGTGCTGCAACAAACGGCCGACAAGGCACTACAGTTACAACTGTGTCAAACGCCGGTGCTGTGGCGCATTGGCCAGTTAGACCCGGCATTTGATTTAACCGCAGAGCAAGCCGAACAGGCAGCACACAATGCGGCAATGCAATGGAACAGGGCCTTTGCGCAAGAGCTGTTTCGTTACGATAGCCTGGACGGCTTCCCGATTAACTTTCGTTACGACCAGCGCCAGCAGCAGATGCTGCAACAGGCCCTGCTCGAACGCAATATCCAACGCTACGACAGCACCATAGACAGGCGCGCAGCAACATTGCAACAGCAAAGCCAGCAACTACAACAGCGCCAGCGTGAGTTTGAGCAACAAAACCAGCAATTTAGCGCCGACGTTGCCGCTTTTGAACAGCAAGCCGCTAACGTTGATCAGCGTAATGCCGCCGCTTTAAAGCAACAGCAACAAGAGCTGCAACAACGCCAACAGCAGTTGCAACAACAGGCGCAGCAATTAAACGAGCAGCAGGAACAATTACAGCGCGAGCAGCGCTACCTGAACGACACCGTGGCCGACCGCAATGCGCTGCTGCCAGCACAGCAACCGCTGGCCGCGGCAGAGGTAGGCTTAATGGAAATAAGCAACGGCGAACGCCGTATGACAATATTCGCTTACAGCAACCCCGCCTCGTTACAACTTACACTGGCACACGAATTTGGCCACGCCTTAGGCCTGGGCCACACCGATGGCAACAGCTCGGTAATGCATTACGCAATAAACCCACAACAAAAAGGCCTGACCGCAGAAGATATTGCCGCCCTGAAGCAACAGTGCGGGTTTTAATCTGGCAAAATTTAAGTAATTAAGCTGCGGGTGAGCTTATTAACATAGCACTCACAAATAAACAATTTGATAACATACTGTATTTATTTTACTATCTCTTTTTTGCAAAATGTGGAGATAGAACAATGGCTGGTATCGAATTACTTGAAGATGTGTTACTAGAAGCAGGCAGCATTGACAGCTTTTTTGGCCGACAAATTCCTGTAGATTTGTGGCGAGCCCGAAAAGTAAAAAGTGATGCTCCGCTGTTTGATTTGGTTGAAACCGAATCAGAGGGAAGACGTGGAGCGCCGCGCAAGCCAGATATTACTATTAAGAATGACTGGGTTTATGTTCGTAATCGCCCTAGAGGCATCAGCACCTTCGACAGGCCGAATATCTTTAAAGGGCAATGGGAGTATTATAAACTTCCTGCCGGGACAGTGTTACCAAAAGGGTTGGTGGTTGTACGTGACTCATATAACCCTTTGTTTGATGCAACCCATCACACCATAGCACCAGAGAGTGACATGCCGCTTTTTCGCTTCAAAATGTTGTTAAATCTGTTGGCACAGCAAATCGAACAAAGGAAAGCTATATGATTCAAATAGATGAAGATTGGATGGCGACCATTTTTTGCGCATTGGAAGATGCTATCAAGTATAACGATGGCTTAAGAAATAGTCAGACTGTGAAAGACATTGAGGATATCGAGGAATGGCTAATGCAGTTGTTCCATTGCAAAGAATACCTGAAAGACCAAATTGAACAGCAGCCAGATTTAAAACAAAAGTTGGCCAAATATTTACAACGGTGATTTTTCCCAAATGACGCCATAAGCCGTCAACGAATTGATATCAATATACCGCTTGCCATCCGGCACCTGCGGTGATTTGTAGTTGAATAAACTTAGTGCGGCATTAGAGCAGCTAAGTAGCGGTTATAAACTTGCCTTTATGGTAGCCAGCACAGATGTGTTAGCCTCCGACTATCCTTAATAAGTTTCAGACAACAAAGCCAGCATAACGCTGGCTTTGTTTATCGTAATGGCAACTCATTACACCAGCAATTGCTGGCGCAGGTAGTCGTACAGGCGGCGCTCTTTCTGTGCTTCCTCACCGTCGCTTTGCATAATCTGCCGGGCGGTATCCAGTGCTTTTTTCTTATCAAACATCAGGGCGTCTTTTAAGCCAGCCAGATAAGCCTCTACTTTGTCGGCACGAATGGCGTCACGTACTTCGGCGACGGCCTGGCTTTGCACTGCAGTAATGCTGTTTACGCCTTCCCAGGCCAGGTCATCAGCAATCAGATCGACCAGCTCTTGCTCGTTAAGCCGTATTTTGCCGTCAATGCGGTACATCATAATAGCCAGCTTTAGCAGTGCTTCATTAAATAGTTGTTGTGTTGCCATACCTTACTCCTTTACTGCCTTATTTGGCTTTGGGCTGTGCCACTTTTAATATTTCGGTTAAACCGGCTACAGCGCCACCGATATTGGCCAGTTCGGCTGGTACTATCATGGTGTTGTTGGCTTTGGCCAGATTGCCGAATTCTTTGACGTATTGCTCGGCTACGCGCAGGCTTACCGCTTCTGAGCCACCGGGCTGGTTAATCGCATCGGCAATTTGGCGGATACCTTCAGCGGTTGCGATGGCAATCAGCTCAATTTCACGGGCGCGGCCTTCGGCCTCGTTAATTTGCCGCATCTTATCACCTTCAGACAGGTTAATTACTTCCTGCTTCTGGCCTTCTGATACGTTAATCATCGCCTGACGCTCACCTTCCGATTTAGCAATAGCGGCACGGCGCTCGCGCTCAGCGCGCATTTGCTGCTCTAACGCATCTTTAATACTGATCGGCAGCTCTATATCGGCTATTTCATAGCGCAGTACTTTTACGCCCCAGGGCGCGGCGGCTTCGTCCAGTGCCTTGACCACCTCTTCGTTAATTTTGGCGCGCTCTTCAAAGGTTTTGTCTAAGTCGGTTTGGCCAATAACTGAACGCATGGTGGTTTGTGCCAGCTGGGCTGACGCATAACGATAATCATTAATACCGTAACTGGCTTTATGTGGGTCGATAACCTGCAGATATAAAATGCCATCAATACCAACTTGAATATTGTCGCGGGTAACGCAGGTTTGCCGCTGCACATCGATCACTTCTTCTTTTAAGCTGTGCACATAGGCCACTTTATCAATAAATGGGATCAGAATATGAAAGCCAGAGTCGAGCGTACGTGAATATTTACCTAAGCGTTCAATAACAAAGTTACTTTTTTGCGGCACGACCCGCGCCGTTTTAACAATGGTAATAACAACGGCCAGCGCAAAACCGGCCATTAAAATAGTGTTTATATCTAAAGTTGCCATCACTTTTACTCCTTAAAACAGATGGTTTATAAAAAAGTTATACTGGTTTATTGGCCGACACTGTCAGTTTAATACCCTGGTTTGCCACGACCCAGGCGACGTCACCAGCCTTTAACGCGTCGCTCGATTCGGCATCCCACTGTACGCCATTTAGTACCACCCGGCCGGCCCCATTAACGAAGTCACTGTGCACACTTACCCGGCTGCCCAGGTCCTGGCTAAACTGGCTGGGTTGCTCATTACTGTCGGCGGTATAACCGACAAACCAACGTTTAAAATGGCCGCGCACCCCCAGTAATAACGCCAGCGACAGCACGCCAAACAACAAAAATTGGTTACCATAGCTTTCAATCAGGCCAAAATGCAGTAACAAACCCACCACTATGGCGGCAATGCCAAAAAACACCGCCACTATACTGGTGGCTAATAGCTCAGTGAGTATTAATACAATACCAATAATGATCCATAAGGTTGCTATTTCCATTTACCTTACTCCTTAACACTTGATATGCTGCACATTAACGTAAGCCATACAAAGCGGTCAATCAGTTCTGGCGAAGTTGTAAAAACAGTTTTAAATCAGGAAATATAATGAAGTTAACAATACGGATTGTGTTTATTATTGCGCTGCTGTCGGCAGTTAATATGTTATTTCTTACTCCCGCCGGTATTAACCGGGCTATGCCAATGCTGCTGAATCAGACAGCAGATAGCAGAATGCAAAAAGAGTTGTGCCAGGCCCCGGTGTTATGGCGCCTTGGCGAGTTAGACCCCAACTTTGGTTTAACCGCAGAGCAAGCCGAGCAAGCGGCGCACGAAGCGGCACAATTATGGAATAAAGCTTTTAACACTGAGCTGTTTCGCTATGACAGCCTGGATGGTTTTCCGATACATTTTCGCTACGACAGTCAGCAACAGCAATTATTGCAGCTGGCATTACAAAAAAGCCGGCAGTATCAAACCAGTAACCGCAGTGATATACGTGATGAAACTCTGCAACAGCAGCAAAGCCGGCTAAACCAGCGCTCAACAGCTTACCGCAACGATAAAGCCCAGCTGGAGCGCGATATGGCAGTACTGGAAATGCAAAGCAGAGACTCCGGTACTTGGGGCAGCGCGACCTATCAGCAACAGCAGGCAAATTTGCAACAACGGCAACAACGCCTTGAATACGAAAACGAAGCGATAAGGCAGCAACGTGATCAACTGTCGCGGGAGCGGGATTACCGCAACAGCATCAGTCGCGACAATCACATCCGTCAGTCAAAGCCTGATAGCGCGCCAGCCATAGAATTTGGCGAAATGCAGATAGAAAATGGCCAGCGTACTATGACCATTTTTGCTTATAAAACTAATGCCAGCCTGATCCAGACCATTGCCCACCAGTTTGGCCACGCGCTGGGGCTTGGCCATAACAGCAATAATGCGTCTATCATGTCTGACATCTTTAATCCGGCCAATAGCGAACTTAGCCGCAGCGATATCAGCTCCCTAAACCAGCAGTGTAACTTTTAAGCAATATCAAACAGTTTTTGCTCCAGTGTCTGGCCCTGTGTCAGGCTGCGGTAACGCCAGCCGTTCGCCGCCAGACATTGCAGCAAACTGATATCAAAGCTGTCCGCCAGATCACGCTGCACCCGCAATACTAATTGTTTTTTCTGCGGTTGCTGTACGCTGATTAACCCAGGTAACAGCTTTAATGCCTGCAGTAAGCTGTCGCTGCTTTCCTGCTCCAGCTGTAAGGTCAGGTAGTGTGGCGCATCAGACTGCACGGCTGCAGTCTCACTGGCCTGCAACAGGCCTTTATCCAGATACAGCACCTTGTTACACAATTGCTCCAGCTCAAAAATATTGTGCGAGCTGATCAAAAAACTAACCTGACCGCTAAGCTGGCTAATTAACTGCCGGATAGCCAGGGCATTGGCCGGATCCAGCCCGGCAGTGGGTTCATCCAGCAACACCAGCTCTGGCTGGCCAATAAAAGCCTGTGCTATCGCAGCACGCTTGCGCATACCATGACTTAACGCAGCCGCTTTGTGCCCGGCCTCTGCAGCCAGCCCTACCAGCGTCAACACCCTTGAGGTTTCAGCCACTGCCGCCTTAGAACTTAACCCTTGCAACCGGCCATAAAACTGCAGCTGCTCGCCAATACTGAAACCCGGATCGAACTGTGCATCCTGCGGTAAGGCGCCAATGCGACCAAACAAAGCACTGCTGCCGGCCTGGTGGCCCAGCAGTTGTGCCTGGCCGCCAGTAGCAGGTAAATAGCCGCATAAAATACTAAATAAAGTGGTTTTACCGGCCCCGTTTGGGCCAATCAGTGCTGCGATATCACCTTGTTGTAGCTCAAAGCTAACCTGCTGCAATGCCGTTTTGCTGCCAAATTGTTTAGTCAGGCCGTCACAACGAATTAAACTACTCATAATGCTCTCCGCTTAACCGTTAAAGTGGCCAGGGTAAGTAACACCACACTTTGCCCCAGCGGCAGTGCGGCATGTTGCAGTGTTTGCCAGCCGTGCAGCGCTAACAGTCGCATCACCTGGGTGCCAGGCAGGTAGCCAAGTAAAAACAGGAAATCAGGAAAGTAAAAGATAAACCAGCTTAGCAGGCCAAAACACAGGCCAAGACTGACTATCGCCAGGCCAACAGCCAGTTTTGCCGTGCGTACCAGCGCTGAAAATACACTCATCAAGGCGGTAAACGGCAGTAACACCAGCAACAGATTAACAAAGATCACCGCCATGGCATTTAGCATATCTGCCGACAAACCACCGGCACGCCAGGCCGACAATACTAAAGTTGCCAACAATGTCAGTAGGATCAGGCTGGCTTGCACCAACATCTGGCCGGCAAAGCGACCCAACACTATGCTGCTGCGGCTGCTGCGCAAGCTGAGAAAACGCAAAGTGCCGCGCTCTAAATCACTGCATAATTGATTAGCAGTAAAAAACAGGCTGAACAACGGCAATAACAGCAGGCTGAAAAACCAATACACAGCCAGTTCCGGCGTGGGCCAACTGCTTAACTGTTGTAACCCGGCGTTACCAAACAGGCTGCTGATCAGATTTACAAAGCCACGTGAGGCAATTAAATCGGCGGCCGGCACTATGGCGTAGCGAAACAACAACGCCCAGATCACGGCAGTAGCCGCCAGCGTCATCAGGCCGGGACGGGTTTGCCATAACCGGCGTAATTCAAAACCGGCATACAACCAACAGTGTTGCAATAACATTAACGGGTTAGACATAACAGCTTCCTTAACAGGGCTTATTGAGCGGCGACGATTTTAATCTCCACTTTCCAGCTCGGATCAGCCAGTTTGGCTGCAACTGTGGCGCGGGCCGGAGCATTACCCGGTGCCACCCAGTTGTCCCAGGCCAGATTCATCGCGGCGTAGTCGGCCATGTCAGCTAAATAAATAGTGGCATCGACCAGTTTGCTTTTATCACTGCCACATTGGGCCAGCAAGCTATCAATTTGCGCCAGCACATCCTCGGTTTGCAAAGTCGCATCACTGCTGTGCGTATCCGGCACCATACCGGCACAAAAAATTAAACCATTTACTATCACTGCCTCTGAATAGCGGGCGGCAGGTAAAATACGTTGTATCGTCATTGCTTACTCCTTCTTTTGGTTGCGAACAGGCTAACCTGAAGCACAGCAGATAACCAGTCGGAGCAGTCAAAGCAGCTTGTTGTTAAAAAAGACGCGCTGTCAGGATGAGAGCAGCGCGCCAAAGTCGTGGTTGGGATAGAACACGAAACCTTGTTAACTCAAGCTATGGTTAGTTAAACAGATAAAAGGCAGTGGTTTTGCTGCTGCCCACCTCAATTAAGTCGTACTGCTGCATCTGTGGTAACAGTTGCTGAATTTGCGTTTCCAGTGCATCCAGCTGTTGCAGGTTGGCGCACATGGCATCGCCACGCTGTTCCAGCAACTGGCTTTTGCTTTGCATCCGTGTTTCTAAATCTTCACCAAAGCGCTCCATGCGCTCACCAAAAGCTTCCATCCGCTGCTCAAAGGTGCCTTCGCCACTGGCCATGGCCTTGCCGATAATCATAAAAATGCTGCCCATTGATTGCGTTACTGCCTGCTCTATTGCCTGCTCAAACTCTGGGCCAAAGGCCTCATCAATACTGTCAAAACGGCTACCATAAATAAAAATATCGTCGCCATCTCGTTTAACCACACCGGCAGCGGAAGCACGAATTTTATCCATGGCAGTTTGCAGTGCCGGGTGTTGCTCCAGCGTGTCGCCGGTTAATTCAGTCAGTACTGAGTTAACCGCATCTGCAGCCAGCACCAGCGCATCCTCTACCAGAGCTACTGTTTCCAATGTTTGGGTACGGATACCGGCTTGATAATCGCGCAACAACACACGGGTGCTGCTATCGGTTTTTACCGCTTTGCCCTGCAGCCACAATTCACCATTATCGTTAATGCGCCAAAGCTCTGTGCCGGCATCTTTCATGCTGACATGGGCACTGCTGATGGCTAAATCTTTATCAAAATTGACATTACAGCTGGTATTGTCATGCGCCATAACGGCGCCGCTTAAACTGGTTAACACAAAACCACTGGCGATAAGTAAGCTTTTCATTGCTGTTGTCCTTTAGGCTATTGGCCACTGTTGATTACGTTTAAGCTATTACAAAGATAATGCCAATTTTTAACTAACTGTTATTTAACGATATATTTTTAAAGCCACTTTAAGCTACCGGCTTAACTTAGTAATTTTCACTACTTTTTGGTCTGTTTATCAGTACGGTAGCGCTACAGCGTTACCAGTTTTTAATTACTTATTGGAATAAAGAAGAGAGATCCATTCTTTTACCGGCATACATATAGACGGCTAAAATGCCTGCAATTATGGTGTGCAGGGTGTTTTATGCTTTTATCTTCGTTAGTGGCGCAGGCCAGTCCGTTGTCCGAGCAGCAGGTTAATCAGTTGCAGGGCTTAGTCAGCCAGTTAAACCCTATCCAGCAAGCCTGGGTCAGCGGCTATCTGGCAGCCAGTGCCCAGCTAGCCGGGCAAGTTGCTGGCCAGGCCGCACCCGCAGTGGCGCAGGCCAGCGCCAGCCTGACCATTTTATTTGGCTCACAAACCGGTAATGCCCGTCACGTTGCCGAAGCCTTAGCCAAACAGGCACAGGGTAAAGGCCTGGTGGCGAAAGTAGTCGATATGGCCGACTACAAAACCACTCAGCTGAAGAATGAGCAGTACCTGGTGATTGTTACCTCCACCTATGGCGAGGGTGAACCGCCGGAAAATGCCATTGGCCTGCACAATTTCTTGTTTAGCAAAAAAGCCCCCAAATTAGCCGGCCTGAAATATGCGGTATTGGGCCTGGGTGACACCAGCTATGAATTTTTCTGCAAGACCGCACAAGACTTTGATCAGCGTTTAGCTGAACTGGGCGCGACTTCGGTACTGGCGCGCATCGATTTAGATGTCGATTATCAGGCTCAGGCTGACAGCTGGAGCAACGAGTTGGTTGCTAAACTGGAGCCGGAACTAGGCGCCTCTGCCGCGCCTTCAGCGCAGGTTATTGCCTGGCCCCGCGTGGATTCGCCTGGCGCAGACATTGCTTCAGCTAGCGGTAGCCAATACAGCAAGCAACAACCGTTTGCCGCCGAGCTGTACACTAACCAGAAGATTACCGGCCGCGACTCAACCAAAGATGTGCGCCACATTGAAATTTCATTAGCCGGCAGCGGTTTAACTTACCAGCCGGGTGATGCGCTGGGCGTGTACTTCTTAAATGATCCGGCGCTGGTACGCGAGCTATTGTTATTAACCGTCATAGCGCGCGATACCCCGGTGAGCCTAGGCAACGACAGCCTGACGGTAGAGCAGGCGTTAACTGAGCAGCTTGAGCTGACACAGTCGTACCCAGCCTTTGTGGAGAAGTACGCTGCTGCGACCAACAATGCGGAGTTAGCTGCATTGGCAGCCGACAAAGCCGCACTGCGCGCTTACCTTAACGAGCGGCAGATTATCGATATAGTGCGCGACTATCCCGGGCTACTGAGCGCCCAGCAGTTAGTGGATGCCCTGCGCAAGCAGCAACCGCGGCTGTACTCTATAGCCTCAGCGCAGGCCGAAGTGGAAGACGAAGTACATTTAACCGTTGGCGTAGTGCGCTATGACGCTTACGGCCAGCCACATTTAGGCGGTGCGTCGGGCTTTTTAGCCGAGCGCTTAAATGAAGGTGATAACGTTAAGGTCTTTATCGAGCAGAATAATAATTTCCGCTTACCGGCCAGTGACGAAACGCCGGTGATCATGATTGGTCCGGGCACAGGTATAGCGCCGTTTCGCGCCTTTTTGCAACAGCGTGATGCCAACGGTGCCAGCGGTAAAAACTGGTTGTTTTTTGGTAACCCGCATTTTACCCAGGACTTTTTATACCAGCTGGAGCTGCAAAGTTACCTCAAACGTGGCCTGTTAACTAAACTGGATGTGGCCTTTAGCCGTGATCAGGCAGCTAAGGTGTATGTGCAGGACAAACTGCGCCAACATGGCAGCGAAGTATGGCAATGGCTTGAGCAAGGCGCCCACCTGTATATTTGTGGTGATGCCAACCGGATGGCCAAAGATGTACAACAGGCGTTGTTAGACATAGTGCAACAATATGGCGCTAAAAGCGCAGAACAGGCGCAAGCTTACTTAGATGAATTACGTGTCGCAAAACGTTATCAGAAGGACGTGTATTAATGAGCCAGTATCCAATTAATCCAGATTTAGTGGCACCGGGTGCACTGTCTGATAACGAGCGCTTAAAAGCAGAAAGCCAGCATTTACGCGGTAGCATCGAAGCTGATTTAAAAGATGAGATCACCGGTGGTTTTAACGGTGATAACTTTATGCTGATCCGCTTTCACGGTATGTATCAGCAGGATGATCGTGATATTCGTGCCGAGCGCACCGCGCAAAAACTCGAACCGCTGCACAATGTGATGCTGCGCGCCCGTATGCCTGGCGGCATTATTACGCCGCAGCAGTGGTTAGCGATTGATAAATTTGCTGCCGACAACACGATGTACGGCAGTATCCGCTTAACCACCCGGCAAACTTTTCAGTTTCACGGTGTGTTAAAGCCGCACATTAAGCCGATGCATCAATTTTTACATAGCATTGGCATTGACTCTATTGCCACCGCCGGCGATGTTAACCGTAACGTGCTCTGTACCTCCAACCCGGTAGAGTCTGAGTTACATCAGCAAGCGTATCAATGGGCAGCGAAAATCAGCGAGCATTTACTGCCGAAGACCCGCGCCTATGCTGAAATCTGGCTGGATGAAGAAAAGGTCGAAACCACCGAAGTAGAGCCAATTCTTGGTGATAACTACCTGCCGCGTAAATTTAAAACGGCGGTAGTTATTCCACCGCATAACGATATTGACGTCCATGCCAACGATTTAACCTTTGTCGCGGTAGCCGAAAAAGGTCAGTTGGTCGGCTTTAACGTATTAGTCGGCGGCGGTTTAGCCATGACCTTTGGCGATGAAGCCACTTATCCGCGCATGGCGGATGATCTGGGCTATGTCACGCTGGAACATACGCTAAAAGTGGCCGAGCATGTGGTTACCGTACAGCGCGACTATGGCAACCGCTCAAACCGTAAAAATGCCAAAACCAAATACACTATTGACCGTATTGGCCTGGACGCCTTTCGTGCTGAAGTCGAGGCGCGCACCGGTGTAGCCTTTGCACCTGTGGTGCCGTACAGCTTTACCAGCCGCGGCGATCGTATTGGTTGGGTTGAAGGTATCGACGGCAAGCACCACCTAACGTTGTTTATTGAAAACGGCCGGGTGCTGGATTTCCCCGGCAAACCATTAAAAACCGGTTTGGCGAAAATTGCTGCTGTCCATCAGGGCGATTTACGCATGACCGCCAACCAAAACCTGATTATTGCCGGCGTGCCGGCCGCGCAAAAAGCCGAAATTGAGGCTATTGCCCGCAGCCATGGCTTAATTGATGACGGCCACAGCGAGCAGCGTAAAAACTCGATGGCCTGTGTGTCGTTCCCAACCTGCCCTCTGGCGATGGCCGAGGCCGAGCGCTATTTGCCAGAGTTGGTTACTAAGGTAGAAGCCTTACTGGGCAAACATAACGTTGCTGATGAGCATATAGTGCTGCGCATTACCGGCTGCCCGAATGGCTGTGGCCGCGCCATGCTGGCCGAAGTCGGCCTGGTTGGCCGTGGCCCGGGTAAATATAACCTGTATCTGGGCGGTAACCGTGAAGGTACCCGTATTCCGCGCCTGCTGCTGGATAACGTCGGCGAAGCAGACATTTTAGCTACACTGGATGGCTTAATTGGCCGCTGGGCGCTTGAGCGTAATAACAGCAGCGAAGGCTTTGGTGATTTCGTGATAAGGGCCGGTGTAATAGCACCGGTAGTGGTGCCAAAAGATGACTTCCATAGCTAAGCAAGTCGCTGTAGTGGCGGATAGCAGCAAGTTTCGCACTATATTGCAGCAGGATAATGCCACCCAGCAGGCCTGGCTGGAGGAGGCTAATCATATTCTGACCCCACTCAGCGCAGCAGAACGCGTGCGCTGGGCGCTGGAAAACCTGCCGTCAAGCCCGATGCTAAGTTCCAGTTTCGGTATTCAGGCAGCGGTGATGCTGCATCTGGTGTCGCAGCAGCAGCCGGATATTCCGGTGGTATTAACCGACACCGGTTATTTATTCCCGGAAACCTATCAGTTTATTGACCAGCTGACAGCACAATTGCAGCTGAACCTGAAAGTATACCGGGCCGAGCTCAGCCCGGCCTGGCAGGAAGCGCGCTTTGGCCAATTGTGGCAAACGGCTGAAGGTACTAAACAGTACAACCAGTTAAATAAAGTTGAGCCAATGCAACGGGCCCTGCGGGAGCTGAATGTCGGCAGCTGGTTTACCGGCCTGCGCCGCAGCCAGAGCAGCAGCCGCGCCGATAAGGGCATTATCGAGATCAGCCGTGGCGTGGTAAAAATTCAGCCAATTATCGACTGGAGCAATAAAGACGTGTTCTATTACTTAAAAGAACACGGCTTAAGCTATCACCCGCTGTGGGAGCAAGGCTATGTCTCGGTAGGCGACACACATTCTACCCGCAAGCTGGAGCTGGGCATGAGCGAAGAAGACACCCGCTTTAACGGCTTTGGCCGCGAATGCGGCCTGCATATGGACGGTGATGGCATTTAGCCATCACCAAATTCCTTAATTCTGCCTGCTGCCTTAAAAACTCTCTCCGCTCCTGTTTAAAAGCGCAATTACCGGATTGTTTCCAATAGTGCTATCGCTTTACTCTGATATTCTTTACATTCCTGCAAGCTTATAACGTCAGGACGGGTATCGTCAGGAAAAGGTTGAGCATCTTCTACGTAGAGATCCTCTAAAAACTGCATCATACCAGCATCGAATTGCTGCTCAGCATTGTCGTATCTTTTACTCGCGGCAAGCAACTGTTCAGAAAGATCACTCGAAACAGCTCTTTGCTTATCAGTCAATGTTTGTGTAGTCGTTGAGCACATTGTCAAGCCACCACTTATCAGCCCTGCGTCGAACCACGGATCTGCTTTTGCTCGAGGAATACATAACAATACCAATAGCCACAAACAAGACCTAACGTACACTTCGCCAAACTCCTACAGTTAACAGAACAGCGTGAACTAAAAAAAGCAACAACAGCGCAAGATCAACCAGCCACGGCAGATCAACTTGCAAAACATGCAGTAGGGAAACGGCTGCCCACCAAAGCAACAGCACGCCCGATACTACATAGGGAGCAAGCGTTAAAGGGTTAAACACTTTGTCACGGCGTAACATAATTATTGATGCTGCAAATAACCAAGATGCAGCAACTAAAGATACCAAACCCCAAATCGCATAACTAAGCATTACATAGCTTCCATGTCCAATAGGCCACGAAGTGCAAGCTCCTTTTTCGCATTTTTTGCATTAGTGGTAGTTGTAGCAAGTAATACCGACGCAAACACAGTTACCACTGCCGCTGAAAAGGCAACATTTTTTATACTCGATTGAGCAGCGTTAGATGTCGAGGCAATTTCTTTTGTAAGCGAATAATTTGTAGCTGATGCAGCTACCGATTTTACACCATTCAATGCACCTTTTTTATACAGACTAAGTACAAACCCAGCTAAACCTGAAGCGGTAAGGAGTCCTTTCAGGTCATACCCGATGTAACTTAACGCAGAGCGCGCTTCATCATTGAGATTGAAGTGATTTCTTAGCTCTTCGTCAGTCAAACTCCAGCAAAACCAGTAAGGATTGACCGAAAGAAAACCAATAATGCCGTACAAATGAGAAAAGAGCGGCCCATTGATATCTTTTAGCTGTAACACACTGGCATTGATTCTTTGCTTGTCATGATGATGTAGGCAGCGATAAGTAACTATGCCAGTAAGGATGTACATTGCATTATCCAGCTTTTCCAATTGACTACTGAATTTGTTCAACTCCATAAGTTTAATCAAGAACTTGAGTGGATTTTGCTTGTATTGGTGATGTACGTAACTAGATTGCATCTTCAATCTCCCTGTTTGTGGTTGCGGCAAATCTATCGTGGCTAGCAACGGAAAATACCACAAAACACCCTCAAATTAAACATTATTTAACACTTTGCTGATTATGGTTAAATTTAAGTATGCCTTGAAAAACAAAAATTAATTGATGAATATCACACGGACAGTGATGGCATCTAAGTAGGTTTAAGCGGAAAAAACCCTTGTCACTTTTGCCCGAGCTCTGCCATAGTTTGCTGTAGCAGTGAAAGCCCCACGCAGAGTGACGCTATGAAGATAATTGGCACCAGCATAATAACCGGCTGTTTATGTCTGGTGGCTTCTGTCGTTGCCGAGCAACTAAACCTGTACACTGAGCACTTCCCGCCCTACAGCTATATTGAAGCCGACAGTATTACCGGGCTAAATACTGAACTGGTGCGGCGCAGTTGTGAAAAAGCCGGGCTAGAATGTCAGTTCCGCTTGTACCCCTGGTTACGTGCGTATGAAGCAGCGACCAAAGATCCACAGGGTGCCTTGTATTCCACCTCCCGTAACGCCTTGCGCGAACCCTTGTTTAAATGGGTTGGGCCGCTGGCCCATTCTAAAGCCAGTATGTACCGCTTAAAAAGCCGGCCCGAGATAAACCCCGCCACACTGGACGAGGCCAAGCAATATGTTATCGCGGTGGCCCGTGGTGATGTCTACGAAATGTATTTGCAAAGCAAAGGCTTTGAACATGGGGTAAACCTGCTGGGCCTGGCGGCAAAATCAGACGCGGTAGCGCTGTTTTTACAGCACAAAGTTGATTTGCTGATCGCATCCGAACTTATTTTACCGGTGTGGCTGGCAAAGTATCAGCAAAGTGTTGATATTGTCGAGCCAGTACTGGACCTGTCTGTGGTCGGAGCCAATTATCTGGCGTTAAATCCAGCCGTGCCTGATAGCATAGTGCTACAACTGCAACAGGCGCTGGACCAGTTATATGCCAGTGGCGAATATCAGCAACTGGCAACGCATTATCTGCAAAACAACACCAGCCGCTAGGGCTGGCTGCTAAATTGGTAGGAAATGTCATCTTTGCGCAATACCAACTGCTTATTGTCGTAGCTCAGCTTGGGTTTACTTTGCAAAAATGAATGAAACGCCTGTTCGCGCGCCATAGCCGGTTCACTGCAAGCCATCATGGTGCTGGCCAGTTGAGAAACGACTAAGTCGCCCTTATCTACAGTGAAGCTACCCATAGCGCGGTTGCAGCCAGTAAAGCCACTAATGCGGCCCTGATTAAACTGCAGGCTCAGAGGTTTTTGCTCTACCTGTTGGTTGGTTTGCACAAAGTCGCCCTGTGGCGTAACAACTTGCTGGCAGGCAGCAAGTAGTAACACTGTGCTAAGTAAAGCCGTGCAGCAGTAAGTGCGGGGGATGATCATAACAGCTCCTGGTACTTAGTCATGGCGACTACTTTGCCAGAGTATAGCTAAGCGCAGGCTGAACAAGGTTGCATAAGTTTAATATCAATCGCAAAAATTGATTAAACCAATTTGTTTTATTCGTTTTGACAATAAGGTGTAGCGCGTTAAACTGCAGACGTTGAAACAAGAACTGTTAACTAACCGAAAGGAGCAAGACTATGTCTTCTATTATCAACACTAAAATCAAACCATTTAAAGCCACTGCTTTTCATCAGGGTAAGTTTGTTCCTGTTTCTGATCAGGATTTAGCCGGCAAATGGTCTGTAGTCGTATTTTACCCAGCCGACTTCACTTTCGTATGTCCAACTGAACTGGGCGATCTGGCTGATTTCTACGCTAAGTTCCAGGAAATCGGTGTAGAAGTGTACTCAGTATCTACTGACACCCACTTCACCCACAAAGCATGGCACGATGCGTCTGAAACCATCAAGAAAATCAACTACCCGATGATCGGTGACCCAACAGGTACTATCACCCGTAACTTCGGTGTAATGATTGAAGAAGAAGGTTTAGCACTGCGTGGTACTTTCGTAATTAACCCGGAAGGCGAAATCAAAGTTGCTGAAATTCACGACTTAGGTATCGGCCGCAGCGCTGCAGAACTGTTCCGCAAAGTACAGGCGGCACAATATGTAGCTAACCACGACGGCGAAGTATGCCCAGCGAAATGGACTCCGGGCGAAGCCACTCTGGCACCGTCACTGGACCTGGTTGGTAAAATCTAACTTTGATGCAAACTGCAGGCAACTGCGGTGCCGGAAGCGGCAAACAGCTCCTCTAAGAAGCTGTTTCCAGCTTCCCCACTGCCAATACCTTTGTTTGCACGGGCTGGTTTACGCCAGCCCGACCTTAGCGGCTGACTTTTTTTCGCACTATCTGAATTATCTATAACCAATGGATTTCAAGATGCGCGTAGGCGGCAAGGCCGTGAATCCCCATGAGCTTAGCTGCACTAAGTGATTGGGGTTCACGAACGCAGCCAACACCCGCGTATCTTGAAAGACGAAAAGTATAACCGGAGTCATTATGTTAGATACTAACCTGAAGCAACAATTAAAAACCTATCTGCAGAACCTGAAAACGCAGGTTGAACTGGTGGTATCTTTAGACGATAGCGCCAAAGCTGCTGAAGTAAACGCCCTGGCAAACGACATTGCCGAATTATCTGATTTAGTGTCATTGCGCCGCGATGACAATGCCCTGAGCCGTAAACCGGCGATGTTGGTGCGCTCAGTCGCCAACGACACCCACATTACCTTTGCTGGTGTACCGCTGGGCCATGAATTCACCTCTTTAGTGCTGGCGCTGCTGCACTCAGGCGGCCACCCGATTAAAGTAGCGGCTGACACCATTGAGCAAATCCGCCAGTTACAGGGCAGCTTCGCCTTTGAGACCTATGTGTCATTAAGCTGCCAAACCTGCCCGGAAGTGGTACAAGCGCTGAATATAATGTCAGCCATTAACCCTGGCATTACCAACGTGATGATCGACGGCGCTATGTTTCAACAAGAAGTGGCCGACAAGAACATTATGGCGGTGCCATCGGTGTACCTGAACGGCGAGCTGTTTTCACAAGGTGCCATTACGCTGGAAAAAATCATCCAAAAACTGGATGTAAACGCCGAAAAACGCCAGGCCGAAGCACTGAAAAACAAAGCCGACTTTGATGTGTTAGTGGTTGGCGGTGGCCCGGCCGGTGCTGCAGCGTCCATTTACGCTGCGCGTAAAGGCTTAAACACCGGTATTGTTGCCGAGCGTTTTGGTGGCCAGGTAGCCGATACCGTTGGCATTGAAAACTTTATCTCGGTGCAGTACACCGAAGGGCCAAAACTGGTAAACAGCTTAGAAGCCCATGTACGCGAATATAACGTCGATATTATGAATAACCAGCGCGCGGTTGCGCTGCGCAAAGACGGCAAGATACAGCTGGAGCTGCAAAACGGCGCCGTGCTAAACAGCAAAACGGTAATTTTAAGCCCAGGCGCACGCTGGAGAGAAATGAATGTACCCGGCGAGCAGGAATACCGCGGCAAAGGCGTAGCCTACTGCCCGCACTGCGACGGCCCGTTGTTTAAAGGTAAAAAAGTCGCCGTAATTGGTGGCGGTAACTCCGGCATCGAAGCGGCTATCGACTTAGCCGGTATTGTTGAGCATGTTACCGTGCTGGAATTTGCCGCTGAACTGCGCGCCGATGCGGTACTGGTGAAAAAAGCCAACTCTATGGCCAATATCACTATCATCACTGAAGCGCAAAGCACCGAAGTTACCGGCGATGGTAGCAAAGTAAACGGCATTAACTATACCGACCGCAAAACCGGTGCCGCGCATCATATTGAACTGGCCGGTATCTTTGTGCAGATAGGCTTGGTGCCAAATACCGAATGGTTACGTGGTGCAGTGGAGCTATCGCCACGCGGCGAGATTATTGTTGATGAGCGCGGCCAAACATCGTTACCTGGCGTATTTGCTGCCGGTGATGCCACTACAGCACCGTACAAGCAAATCATTATCGCCATGGGTTCAGGTGCTACTGCGGCGCTGGGTGCCTTTGACTATATGATCCGCAACTAAGCATGTAGTTGCTAAGCGCAAGTTACTAAACGTTTTTCGTTTCATCTCCACTCTCTGTTTGGCGGCAACTTCGGTTGCCGCTTTTTTTACAGACTAAACATCTCGGTCAGCGTTTGGCACAAGGCGATACTGGTGTGCTGATCAAGGCTACCCAGTTTTTTCAGCAAGCGCTGTTTATCAACCGCGCGGATCTGATCCAGCAAAATCAAGCCTTGCTGGCCCTGAAATGTCACGACTACACGGCTGGGGAAGGCAAAACCTTTGGTTGTCATCGGTGCCATCAGTACTGTCGCTAAATTTTCCAGCTCATTAGGTGACACCACCACACAGGGGCGGGTTTTGTTAATCTCACTGCCCCGGGTAGGGTTTAGATCTACCAGCCAGATATCAAATCGCTGCGGTAGCGTTACCATTGTTGCTGCTCATCAGCCTGTGCCGCTTCGGTTAAATCGACATCCAGCCAGTCCGTATCAGCACTGTCGCTTTGCCCAGCCAAGGCGGCGTCAACCTGTAACGCCCAATCTTGCCGCAATTGCTGCAGTGGCGTTATTAGCAAACCTTCCGGCACCACTTTAAACTGCAGTTCTTTATGCTCCAGTCCGGTTTGCTTAATAATCGCCTGTGGGATACGAATGCCCTTAGAATTACCAATCTGAATGACTTGTGCCATGGTTATCTCGCTGCGGTTAGACCCTGCCAGTAATTATATTGTAATTACAGAAAAATACTAAGCGCTAGCCGGTGCTAGTTTTTTATTATGTTGAATTGGCAGCTAATTTATTTTTGCCGTAGCGGATGATCCGCCGGCACGCCGAGTTTATCCAGCATCTGGCGGTTTATGCTTTTAGGTCGCAGCGGCGGGATCACCAAGGTGGTGATTTGATTTAGCCGGGCCTGTGCCAGCGCCGATAACGGGATAGGCTCGGCGCGGTGCTGCCAAATGGCTAAATCGGCGGCTTCATACAAGATAACCTGATGGCCTGGCGGGTACCACTGCAGTAAATGCTGACACAGGATGTCAATGTAGCTACTGTCGCTTTGCAGCCGTGCCAGGCTAAAATCACCGGCTATCGCCACCTGCCATAAAATCAGATAGGCCGACACATCTACCGTGCGCTGGTAAAACAAAAACTGGCTGGCTTCAAACTGCTGGCAGCCCTCCGCCAGCGGATCTATGCCTAAATCGGCATACAAGCAGGCATCGGCAGCAATACCGGCTTGCATTTTCGCGCTATAACCCAGTGCCGTTAGCTGGCGGATCGCTTCATGCGGCGGCCAGCTGGCCACACCGGGGTGGCCATAACAAGCCCACACCACATTCTGGCCAGCGGTTACTGCGGCAATTACAGCATCCAGCATCGCCTGATAACTCTGGCTACGCGGCTGGCCCGGCTGGTAAAACGGCTGTAAATCGACCAGCTTAGGGTTTATTTGCTGTAAAAAACCGGCCAGATAATGGGTGTTGCTGTGAAAAAACACCACATCGGCCGCCGCCAGCTGATTACGCGCCAGCTCGGTAAGCTGGCTGCCCAGCGTAATACCCAGGCCAATGCAGGTTAAGCGGCTAGATTCAGACATCGCCAGCCTGGCCATTAGAGTGTGCCACTTCAACACAATTACGCCCGGCCGCTTTCGCGCGATATAAGGCGGCGTCGGCCTGTTGCAGCAGTTTATCAAAATCAGCACTGCTGCTACTGGCAATGCCAAAGCTGGCGCTTACCGTTACCTGCAGCTTGTCTAGTTGCACCGGCGTGGCCGCTATACTGTTGCGACACAGCTCGGCTATATGTTCAGCGTGCTGCAGGTCGCAGCCGGGTAAAAACAGTGCAAATTCTTCACCACCAATCCGCGCCAGTATGTCTTGTTTGCGGATATGTTGCTGGCAGCGCTGCGCTATAGCTTGCAGCACTTTATCGCCGGTGGCGTGGCCGTATTGGTCGTTAATTTGTTTAAATAAATCAATGTCGAACACCACCAGGCTATGTTGTTCTTGCTGGCGGCGGTTTTGCAGCTGACGGCTTACCGTTTCGCTAAAATAACGCCGGTTAAACAAGCGGGTTAAAAAGTCGGTAGTGGCCAGGCGGTTTAGCGCCACCCGTTTGCTGTTTAGTACATAGATCACCAGTAGCAGCAGGGTTAGCAAAGCCACAGAAATAAGCCCGGTGCGTACTTTTTCGTCACGTTGTAGCTTGCTTTCCAGTTGCAGCAGGTCATTCTGGCTTTGCAGCAATGCCAGTTTGTTTTCGCTTTCCATAAAATCGGCCTGCGCCAGATAATAGGCCACACTACGCTGTTTATATTCGTCGATATAGGCATTTAGCGCGGCAATATGTTGCTTATAGGCCTGGGCAGCCGCCACTATATCGCCCTGCTTTTCATGCAGTTGGGCTAATAACAATACTGCTTTGTTAGCTGTCAGATAATCATTTAACGCTATTGAGCCGCTATAAACTTGCTCCAACGTGCCAACGGCATCATCTAGCTCATTTAAATTAAGCAGCGCGTATCCCAGATAATACTTGGCTTGCAAAATGGTGTATCTGTATCCAATTCTCTCCAGTTCCGGCAGTGCATTTTGCATCGCAAACATCACTTTCTCCGGCGCTACAAAAACATCAGCATCTGCCGTAAAAATACTCACAGAGTGTTTCATTAAAGGTTCATTGGCATTTACACACGCTTGATAGGCTTCATCTGCCAACGGTTGCTGATAGGCTTTATTCAATTTAATCAAAGCATTTAACTTTAAAACATTACCGATGCAGTAACCTCTTGGCGTCTTGGAAATACTCAGCAGTGTTGACGAAGAAATCAAAGCATTGTCGTAGATACCTGCACTCAGATATAACTGGGCAGCTACTGTATACAAGCTGACTTGAATCGGTTCATTATGTATGTCCTTTCCTAACTTTAACGCCTCAAATATGAATGAATAAGCGTTTTTAAAATCTTTTCTGTGTTCATAAACAGTGGCAAGCAACAAGTTAGCTTTAATTGCGATATCAGAATATCGGCTAGAGTGAATTTCCAACGCGATCTTTATCGCCTCTTCTTGTTTACCTTGAAATCCCAAGCTATACGCTTTGATAAATAAAAACTGCTGCTTCTGATGCTCTGTCAATGAGCTATAAACGGCTTCAATTTTGTGAATTATCTCTAATGTCTGTTGAGGTGATTTCGTTCGGGAGTATTCTGCTTTATCTAAAAGACTCTGATAATTATTTGATTCAGAAAATGTAAAAAAAGGCGCAGATAAAATAATCAGCGCCAGTATTAACTTACCTTTTAGGTTCAAAGCGATTCACTTTGCAGGAAACATAAACGTCACCGGGCTAACTGCTTTACCCGTTAGCTTTTCTACCTGGGCTTTATCACCTGATAACACCGCTTCTACTTCGTGTTTTTGCAGGCCATAGTTTTGCAGCGCTTGCGCCGGCGCGGTGGCGTATTCCTGCTGTAATTTAGGATTGGTGGCTAACTCTTCAATAAACTTGCTTAAACCTGACATAGCAACTCCGTCTCTGCTTGATAATATTGTTATTCCGTTATGCGGTGCGCACTTACCGCTGCGCAGTACTTTAGTGTAAATAACCGCTGCTGACAACAGGCTGTTGCTATTCTGGGTTTGTTAATCCGGCACATAAGCATATAAGCGGGCGCATTAATTCCTTTTAGTTATATGTGAGCGTAATTAACTATTTTATAAAAGCCATGCAGACGGCTATTCTGCTAGCCTGAAATCTTTGTAGCAACCTGACCGCAGGAGCTGGTGTGCAGTACTTACCCTTATTTGTAAAGTTAACCGATAAAGCGGTGCTGATTGTTGGCGGCGGCTCGGTGGCGCTGCGCAAAGCCGGTACTCTGCTAAGCGCCGGTGCCAAATTAACAGTAGTGGCGCCCGAGTTTGCCGCTGAGTTTGTGCAGTGGCAGCAACAAGGTAAGGCCGAATTAATTACTGGCTACTTTAGCCCTGCGCTACTGGATGGCAAGTTACTGGTCATTGCCGCTACCGACGATGATGAAGTTAACACCGCAGTTTATACAGCAGCCAGTGCACGCAATATGCTGGTAAACACGGTAGACGACCAGCCGAAATGCGGTTTTATCTTTCCGTCGATAATCGATCGCAGCCCGATTTTAATTGCCATATCCAGCTTTGGCACTGCGCCGGTGCTGGCAAGACGGCTACGTGAAAAACTCGAAGCCTTATTGCCGCAGCATTTGGGGCCATTGGCCGAATTAGTCGGCCGCTTTCGCAGCCAGGTAAAAGCGAAAATAAGCGGCTTTGCTGCACGGCGCCAGTTTTGGGAAAAAGTGTTTGATTCAGACGTCGTGCGTGATGTGCAGGCTAATCAGTTGCCGCAGGCAGAACAGCGCCTGGCGCAGTTACTGGACGAGCCGCAGACACAAGCCGGTGAAGTTTATGTAGTCGGCGCCGGCCCGGGCGATCCGGAGCTGTTGACGTTAAAAGCGCTGCAGCTGATGCAACAAGCCGATGTGGTGGTGTATGACTACCTGGTGTCAGCACCGATTATGGAGTTAGTGCGCCGTGACGCCGAGCGCATTTGCGTGGGTAAAAAAGCCGGCGACCACTCGGTACCACAGCAGGACACCAACCAGTTACTGATTGATTTAGCGCTGGCCGGCAAGAAAGTTTGCCGCCTAAAAGGCGGTGACCCGTTTATTTTTGGCCGCGGCGGCGAGGAAATTCAGGCGCTGTTACCGCATAACATTGCGTTTCAGGTGGTGCCTGGCGTGACCGCCGCTGCAGGTTGTGCGGCCTATGCAGGCATACCGTTGACACACCGTGACTATGCCCAGAGTGTGCAGTTTGTTACCGGGCATTGCCGGCCGGATGGCGTCGAGCCCGATTGGCACAGCATGAGCAGAGCCAACCAGACACTGGTAATTTATATGGGCCTGATGAAAGCCGGCCATATTCAGCAACAGTTGCTGGCCGCCGGGCGCAGTGCAAACACGCCAGTGGCCATTATTGAAAACGGCACCCGGCCAGAGCAACGCATTGTCAGTGGCACCTTGCAACAACTGGCCGATTTGGTGGCACAACAGCAAATCAGCTCACCGGCCTTGCTGGTGATAGGCGAAGTGGTAGCACTTCAACAAGATTTACATTGGTTTGGTCAAAAGCCGCAAGCGGCGGTATTTGGCCAGACCCTGACCCGGATGGCATGAGGAACAAGAAATGTCTGAGTTAGCAGGTGCCTTGTCGCACTTACAGCAGTTGGAAGCCGAGAGCATCCATATTTTCCGTGAAGTAGCGGCCGAATTTAAAAAGCCGGTAATGCTGTATTCGATTGGCAAAGACTCGTCGGTACTGCTGCATCTGGCGCGTAAAGCCTTCGCGCCGGGTAAAATCCCGTTTCCGCTGCTGCATGTCGATACCGACTGGAAATTTCGCGAGATGATCGAGTTTCGTGACCGCTTAGCCAAAGAGTACAACTTTGAGCTGCTGGTGCATAAAAACCCGGAAGGCTTGGCGATGAATATAAACCCCTTTGTACATGGCAGTGCCAAGCACACCGATATTATGAAAACCCAGGGCTTAAAACAGGCGCTGAATAAGTACGGCTTTGATGCCGCCTTTGGTGGCGCGCGCCGTGATGAAGAGAAATCGCGCGCCAAAGAGCGGGTGTATTCGTTTCGCGATAAACACCACCGCTGGGACCCGAAAAACCAGCGCCCCGAGCTGTGGAATATTTACAACGGTGCCATTAATGAAGGCGAAAGCATCAGGGTGTTTCCGCTGTCAAACTGGACCGAGCTGGATATCTGGCTTTACATCCTGCAGGAGAATATCGACATAGTGCCACTGTATCTGGCCAAGCCACGCCCGGTTGTTGAGCGCAGCGGCACCCTGATCATGGTAGACGATGAGCGTATGCCACTGGAGCCGGGCGAAGTCCCGCAAATGAAATCGGTACGTTTCAGAACACTGGGCTGTTACCCGCTAACCGGTGCCATTGAATCCAGCGCCGACACGCTGGAGGGCATAGTAGAAGAGATGCTGCGCGCCCGCACGTCGGAACGGCAGGGCCGGGTGATTGACCAGGATCAGTCCGGTATGGAATTGAAAAAACGCGAGGGGTACTTCTGATGTCTGTAGTAAATTTAGCCTCTGTTACCTCGTTAAACGAGCAGTTAAACAGTCTGGGTATTCGTGGTTACTTGCAGCAGCATCAGGACAAAGGCCTGCTGCGGGTTTTGACCTGCGGCAGCGTGGATGATGGCAAAAGCACCTTAATCGGCCGCCTGCTACATGACAGCCAACAACTGTATGATGATCAGCTGGATGCGCTAAAACGCGACCATAAAGGCCGCAACAGCGAAGGCGAGTTAGAGCTGGCGATGCTGGTTGACGGCTTACAGGCCGAGCGCGAGCAGGGTATTACCATTGATGTGGCGTACCGCTATTTTTCTACTACCGAGCGCAAGTTTATTCTGGCGGATACACCGGGCCACGAGCAATATACCCGCAATATGGCTACCGGTGCTTCAACCTCAGATGTGGCGATACTGCTGATTGACGCTCGTTATGGCGTGCAAACCCAAACCCGTCGTCACAGCTTTATCTGTGCTTTGCTGGGCATTAAGCACTTAATTGTTGCCGTAAATAAGATGGATATTGTCGGCTACAGCCAGCAAACCTACAACGCCATAGTACAGGACGTGCAGGCGCTGATGGCACAATTGCAGGTGCCAACGGTAGATGTCATACCGATTAGCGCGTTAAAAGGCGAAAACATTTTAACCTTGTCGGCCAATATGCCCTGGTACAGCGGCACCGCTTTGCTACCACGGCTGGAAACCCTGCCAATACCACAACGTGGCGGCGCAGCTACGCGTTTCCCGGTGCAGTATGTAAACCGGCCGGATCTGGATTTTCGCGGTTTTGCCGGCACCCTGGTGAGCGGCCGTTTAGCGGTAGGTCAGGCGGTAACGGCTTATCCGTCCGGTAAAAAAAGTACTATTAAGCAAATCGTTACCTTTGCCGGCGAGCAGCCATCGGCAATCGCCGGTGAAGCCATAACGCTGACGCTGAATGACGAAATCGATATCAGCCGTGGCGACTGGCTGGTGCCGTCAGAAGACAGCGTAAACCTGACTAACCGGGCACTGGCTTATGTGGTGTGGTTTAACGATCAGCCGCTGCAAACCGGCCGCTTGTACGATTTAAAACTGGCGACGCGCAAAAGCAGTGTCAGCATTAACCGGCTGAACCACAAGGTGAATGTGAATACCCTGGCGCAGGAAACAGCTGAGCAGGTGGCAATGAATGATATTGCCCTGGTCGAGCTGGAACTGACCGAGACACTGCCGCTGGATACCTTCCGCACCCAGCCTGGCACCGGTAACTTTGTGTTGATCGACCGCTTAACCAATGCCACCGTTGCAGCAGGTTTAATTCAGAATGTACTGGCTGAAGAAAAAGCCGCCAGCGGCGATATCAGTGCCTTTGAACTGGAATTAAATGCGCTGATCCGTAAGCACTTTCCGCACTGGGGCGCACGCGATGTGCGCGAGCTGTTTAACGCCGAACTGTTTAACACCGAAATGGTTAAGGCTGCGCAGTAATGCTGTATCAGCAGTATGGTGTAGTCGCGCTGTTACTGGCGCTGGTGGCGGGGCTGATTTTCAGCAAACGCTCGCCAGCGCTATGGTTTGGCGGCGCTTTGTTGCTCAGCTATCTGATTGGCTGGCTGCCGCTGGAGCGCGCCTTGCAAAACTTCGCCAATCCGTCGCTTATTACGCTATTACTGCTGCTATTGGTATCCATTGGCATTGAAAAATCGCAACTGGTCAGCTGGTTAAGCCGCGGCTTTCAGGGCAAACATCTGGGTTCAGTAATTACCCGCCTAAGCCTGTCCAGCGCGCTGATGTCGGCTTTTATTAACAACACAGCCGTGGTGTCTACGCTGATGTCGTCGCTCAGGCATCACAACCATTTTGCTGCGTCTAAGTTGCTGTTGCCGTTGTCGTACAGTGCCATTTTAGGCGGCATGCTAACGTTAATCGGCACCTCAACCAACCTTATTGTGAATGGTTTTGTCGAGCAAAGCGGTGAACCGCTGCTGGGGTTCTTTGACTTTACCTTACTGGGCGCCCTGGTACTAACGGCCGGCATAGTCGTGTTGATCATTGGCAGCCGCTGGTTGCCAGACAATAGCAAAGACGCCGGCCAGAGCACGCCCTATTATTTAACCGCCCATGTTCGCGACGACAGCCAGTTAATTGGTAAAACGGTCGAACAAAACCAGCTGCGCGAACTACAAGCCCTGTTTTTGGCTGAAATTCAGCGCGGTAGCGAGCATATTTGCCCGGTCACGCCGGATACACTGATTGCAGCCGGTGACGAGCTGCGCTTTGTCGGCGATTTGGAGGCGGTGTCACGGCTGCAGCAATTTCCCGGTTTAGAGCTGCTGCGCCAGGATCAGCAACAGGGTGAACTGCTGGAAGCGGTGATCAGTTACAGCTCGCGTCTGGTTGGCAAAAGTTTAAAACAACTGCGCTTTCGCCATGAATACGATGCGGTGGTTATTGCCGTACGCCGCGGCCATGAGCGCTTGCAGGGTGGCCTGGGTGATTTGATACTACACGCCGGCGATGTGCTGATTTTATCGATAGGTAAGCATTTTCCCGGCCAGCATCAGCTAAGCCAGGAGTTTATCTACGTAAATGGCTTGGCTATTTCTACGCCACTGGCAAAAAACCGCAGCCATTGGGTGTTACTCGGCTTTGCAACCGCACTGGCCCTGTCGATTGCCGGCATAGCCCCGCTGATTAAAAGCCTGCCGTTATTGTTGCTGGCCTATGTCGCTGCCGGTGCGGTAACCGTCAATGAAATTAAAAACCGCTTCCCGCTGGAGTTGTGGTTAATTGTCGGTTCGGCTATAGGTTTAGCCCAACTGATGATCGAAACCGGCGTCGCCGGCCAAATTGCCGATGGCCTGATCCTGCTGGTTGATGGCAGCGGCGCTTATGGCGCTTTAATCGCGGTTTTTGTCGCTACCTGGCTATTTACCGAGCTGGTAACCAACAATGCCGCGGCCGCGTTAACCTTTCCTATCGCCTTTGCCATAGCACAAAATCTGGGCGTCGATCCGGTACCGTTTTTTATGGCAGTGGCCTTTGGTGCTTCGGCCAGCTTTATTTCGCCTTTTGGTTATCAGACTAACCTGATGGTGTATTCGGCCGGCAATTACCAGTTGCGTGACTATATTCGCCTCGGTGTGCCTATGGCGCTGGTATATTCGTCCGTAGTGTTGGTATTTTTACCGTTGATTTATCCGTTTTAAGTGATGCAGACTAATGACCCATAACGATATTAAGTGGCAACAGCACGATGTAAACGCTGCGCAGCGCGAAGCCTTATTTGGCCACCAAAGTGCGGTGATCTGGTTTACCGGTTTATCCGGCTCGGGCAAGTCGACTGTTGCCAATGCATTGGAGCAGGCGCTGGTTGCGCAAGGCAAGCATACCTATTTGCTGGATGGTGACAATGTGCGCCATGGCTTGTGCGCCGATTTAGGTTTTAGTGCCGAGGACAGAACAGAAAATCTGCGCCGGGTGGGTGCTGTGGCAGGCCTGATGGTAGACGCCGGTTTACTGGTATTAAGTGCCTTTATTTCGCCGTACCGTAATCAGCGCGAGCTGGTAAAAAGCTTTATTGCGCCGGGCAAATTTATTGAAGTGCATATCGCTACTCCGCTGGAGGTGTGCGAGCAGCGCGATGTGAAAGGCTTGTACAAAAAAGCCCGTGCCGGCCAAATCAGCCAGTTTACCGGTATTTCTGATCCGTACGAAGCGCCACAGCACGCCGATTTAGTTCTGGATACCTCAGTCACGTCGCTGCAAGATAGCGTGCAGCAATTGCTGGCCTTGCTGAAAAAAAGGCAGATTATTAGCTAATACGGCAACGCAGCGACAAGGTGTACTTTCGCAGCAGCGGCAGGGATGCCGCGCAGGCTGAGAGGGCACTCTTTTTTCAAGAAGCGGTGATGTGCTCCTTGAAGGCGGCGAAGAAAGTATTGCCTTGTCGCTGAGTTTACGCCTGGTTGAAAACTACGACAGCTAACAACACTCGGGGACGCCGTAAATATGTCCCTATAGGCTCCTCTCCAGCATCCATGCTGGAGACGCCCCGCTTAGCTGTTAGCTGTCTTCGCTTGGGATACCGGTGTAACATCAAATAAAATAATAGGACATCTGCATGAATTATTTGCCGGCCATTATCGATATCGCCGAACAAGCCGGACAGGCGATCCTGGCGGTATATCAGCAAGACAACGCGGCGTTTAATATTACCGGCAAAGCCGATGATTCACCGCTGACAGCTGCCGATTTAGCCGCACACCAGCTGATTGTTAAAGCGTTAACAACACTGACACCAGAGTTGCCGATACTGTCAGAAGAGGCGGCGGATATCAGCTGGCCTATTCGTCAGCAGTGGCAACGTTACTGGCTGGTCGATCCGCTGGATGGCACCAAGGAGTTTATTAAACGCAACGGTGAATTTACCGTGAATATCGCGCTGATTAATAACGGTGAGCCGGTGCTGGGCGTTATCCATGCGCCGGTACTGGGTAAAACATACTCTGCCGCCAAGGGTGCAGGTGCCTTTGTCAAAGCCGCCGGCCAAACACGCGCCATTCAGGTGGCCAAACCCGGCGCGACAATTCGCGTAGTCGGCAGTCGCAGCCATCCCAGCCCGGATCTGGCCGGTTATCTGGCACAATTTGCCCAACACGAAATGGTGCCGGTAGGCAGTTCGCTGAAATTTTGCCTGGTGGCTGAAGGCAGTGCTGATGTCTATCCGCGCTTTGGCCCAACCATGCAGTGGGACACCGGCGCCGGCCATATTATCGCCACAGAAGCCGGCGCCACGGTAAGCTTTGACGGTATCGCCAGCCAGGTGTATCAGCGTGAAAACCTGCGCAACCCCAACTTTATCGTGTCTGCGCTAACGCGGTAAAACGCCACTGAGTTAGCGACGAACCGGGCAATTTTGGTTACACTAAACGCAACAAAAGTAGGTGAATTATGCGTTTAGATAAATTTATATGTGACTGTACCGGCCTGACCCGTAGCCAGGCCGGAAAACTGGTGCGCCAGGGCCTGGTAACGCTAAATGGCGACCCGGTAAAACAAGCCGCACTGCAGGTAAAAGACAGCGACGTGGTGTGCCTTGACGACGAACAACTGCAGCTGATTGGCCTGCGCTATTTTATGCTGCACAAGCCGGACGGGTATATTTGCTCAACTGACGACCCGGATCACCCGACAGTGTTTACCTTAATGGACGAGCCGCTAATTGAACGGCTGCACACTGTCGGCCGGCTCGATTTAGACACTACAGGCTTAGTGCTGATAACAGACGATGGCCAATGGTCACACCGCATTAGCAGCCCGAAGCACCATGTCGCCAAAACCTACCGCGTCTGGACGGCAGATCCGATCCCAACTGCCGCTATCGCCCAGTTTGCGCAGGGCATTATGCTGCGCAATGAAAAAAACGCCACCTTACCGGCAGAACTGGAGATCATCAGTGACACTGAAGCTTTACTGACGATCCATGAAGGCCGTTATCATCAGGTAAAACGCATGTTTGCCGCCATTGGTAACAAGGTAGAGCGGCTGCACCGCGAAAAAATCGGCGGCCTGCAGTTGCCGGATGATTTAGCTGAAGGCGAATACCGTCATTTAACGCCGGCACAATTAGCCCTGCTAAAAGGCTGACGGCAATGCGTCTTTTACTCACGTGTCTGATGTTGTTCAGTGTGGCAATAGCTGCAGAGGAAAAGCCATGGCGGCTATATAAAGCAGTGGCTGAAACCCGGATAGAATATCGTCACAATGCCGATAAGCTGCTGCAAGTTAAAGCCCAGACCGAAGTAAAGGCTACGCCAGGCGCATTTTTACACCTGCTGGAAGATACCGCCAATATTACCAACTGGGCTGCCAATACCGAAAAAGCTGAGTTGCTGGGCCAGCCGGATGCTAAAACGCACTTAGTACACACTTATTTCAGCGCCATCTGGCCGGTGTCGAAGCGGGATATGGTAACGCAGTCAGTGTGGCAGCAAGATGCCAGCAGCGGTGTGTTAACTATGGTTGTTAGCGATATGGGCCAGCATTTCCCGGCGGTAAAAGGCTATGTGCGCATGCAGCAGGTGCAGGCTAGGTGGACATTAACGCCGTTACCCGACGGCCGGATGAAGATTGAGTACCAGGGCCAGGCTGATGCGGCCGGCAAACTGCCACACTTTATCGGTGACAAGGTGGCGTTAAAATCTTTATTTAAAACCTTGCTGCAGTTACAGCAGGTATTGCCGGTCTATCCGCAATCCTATCCGGGCTTAGTGTAATTATGCCGTCCACGTAAACAAAGCCGGCATCACAGCGCCGGCTTTATTGCGGTTTTGGACTGTATTCGCTTGCTGATTAAAACTTAACCAAATCGCCTTTCAGCGCTACACCAGCCATAATATTGCCGGCACCACACTGATACTCAGTAGCACTGCTGAACTCGTTGTTTTTGTAGTTCGAGCGGATATTTACCACGGCATCATAGCCGCGTTTTTGTGCCGCTTCCTGCAATGCTTTAATTGCTGACAACAGCACCCACTGGCAGGCTTCATCGTCTGATTTACCAACAGCGTTGGTTTTTTTATTAGTGCCAATCTCGCCCCATTTGCTTGTTACCTTAGCATGGCTTTGGCCGGCAAAATAAAACGGCACATCAAGTAATGCCTGTTTGGCTTTGTCGGTACCGATAATACTTTCCAGTGGTAGTGTCAGCACGTCGTTACGGGCCTGAGCGGCGCCACTTACTAACACGGCAGATAACGCCATTAGGCTTAAAACTTTATTCATCGAAATATCCTTGTTGGTTAAAAATCCATGCCAGTGCCACGCCAAAGCTGGCGTTATGCTGGCGTTGTAGTAAAGGGCTATCGGCAAAACTGACGCCCTGCAGATTGTCGTAACGGACAAAGGCCCCCAGCCACCAGCGTTTATGCTGCCAGCTAATGCCATTGGACCAGCGCCAGCCAGCATAACCGGCCCGCGCCCTGTACTCTTGCCGTGTCGCCGTGGCATATGCCGGCGCTACGCCATATAAGTACTGATGGTATTCTTTATCGCTCCAGTTTAACGCTAACTGACTGGTCCACTGCAGACTGTTGGCTAGCTTTTGCCGCCAACGCAGTTGTGGTTCCAGCCGCCAGCCGGCATCGTGCCATTGCCGCAGATCAGTGGCGATGGCTTTACGCAGCGGCAGGCGCAGCAATAATTGCTGCCGGTCATTGTTTAGCAGCTGGTAATCCGCCGTCGGGCCAATTTCGGTGAGCCACAGCAGATCCGGCATATCGCGACGGGCCTGGTTGTCGTCACTGTTTACCGGCAATGCCGCAGCCAGGCTTAAATTGAGCGACAGCTTACCGGCGCTGAATAACTGGCCCAAAGCTTCGGAACGGGTTAATTTAACCTTGTCACTGCGATAGGTAAAGTAAGGAAATGGTAACAAATAGTGTTGCTGCCCGGCAGCGCCGGGATAATCTGGCAATTGGCTGTAAGCCAGACCAACACCCAGTTGCCAGGCTGCTTCCTCTGCATTGGCCTGCCAGGGTGCCAGCATAAAACACAGCACTATAATGCCCAAGTAGCGCATCTAGCCGCGCCACCGTTTAAAGATCAGTGAAGTATTAATGCCACCAAAAGCAAAGTTGTTACTCATCACATAATCGGTATCCAGCTCACGGCCACTGTCACGGATATAGTCCAGTTCAGCGCAGGCCGGATCGACTTGCTGCAGATTTAGTGTCGGGGCAAACCAGTTATCGCGTTGCATCATAATGCTGGCCCAGCTTTCAATAGCGCCACAGGCACCCAGCGTATGGCCCAGGTAGCTTTTTAACGAGCTGATAGGCTGTTTGCTGCCAAACACCCGCGCCGTTGCCTGGCTTTCGGCGATATCGCCACGGTCGGTTGAGGTACCATGAGCATTGACATAACCAATAGCGGATGCCGGTAAGCCTGCATCCTGCAGTGCCAGCCGCATTGCGGTTTCCATAGTGCTGTCGGTCGGCTGGGTGACATGTACACCGTCAGAGTTGGTACCATAGCCAACGACTTCGGCGTAAATAGTGGCTCCGCGCGCCAAGGCGTGCTCCAGCTGTTCCAGAATTAATGTGCCGGCACCTTCGCCGATAACCAAACCATCGCGGTTGGCGTCAAAAGGTCTTGGCGTCAGCTTTGGCGTGCTGTTTTTCGTGCTGGTGGCGTACAGGGTATCAAACACCGCAGCTTCGGTTGGGCACAGCTCTTCGGCGCCGCCGGCCACCATCAGCACTTGCTTACCATACTTTATCGCTTCGTACGCATAACCAATACCTTGTGAGCCAGAAGTGCAGGCTGAGCTGGTGGTATGCACCCGGCCTTTAATGCCAAAAAACACCCCGACATTGACGGCCGTAGTGTGGCCCATCATCTGGATATAACTGGTGGCTGTAACGCCGGTCATATCACCGGTAGCCATCATACGGCCAAACGCCAGTACCGGTTCAGTGCTGCCGGTAGACGAGCCATAAGCAATACCGCAACGGCCGTCTGTCAGCGCCGCATGCCCCAGCAAACCGGCGTCCTGCAATGCCAGTTCTGTGGCGCGGGTCGCCATTAACGACACCCGGCCCATTGACCGGATTAACTTACGCGGATAGTGTGCCGGCTTAACAAAATCCGTTACCGGTGCCGCCAGCCGGGTACTCATGTTGCTGTACAGATCCCACTCTGGCATCACCGTTACTGCATTTTGGCCCTGTTGCAGCGCTTGCTTAAACTGAGGCCAGTTATCGCCCAGTGCGGTAACAACTGACATACCGGTTACAACGACCCGCTGCATCAGACTAACCCGCCATTTACAGAGATAACCTGGCGCGTAATGTAGGCGGCCGGCTCGGAACATAAAAATGCCACGGTGGCGGCCACTTCTGCTGCGCTACCGGCGCGGCGTAGCGGGATCATTTTTAACAGCTCTTCCTGCGCCACGTCTTGCAGCATATCGGTATCAATTAACCCCGGCGCCACGCAGTTTACGGTAATTTTGCGTTTCGCCAGTTCCAGTGCCAGCGCTTTGGTGGCACCAATTAAACCGGCTTTGGACGCACTGTAATTCACCTGACCACGGTTGCCGGCAATACCTGATACTGAGGCAATAGTAACGATGCGACCGCCGCTGCGCAGTTGGATCATCGGCATAACCAGCGGCTGCAATACATTGTAAAAGCCGTCCAGATTAGTGTGGATCACGCTGTCCCAGTCATCTTCTGTCAGTGCCGGAAAAGCACCGTCACGGGTGATGCCAGCATTGCACACAGCACCATAATAGGCACCATGACTGGCGATATCCTGCTCCAGTGCCGCCCGCGCAGCTGCTCGGTCAGCCACATCAAACTGTAACAGGCTGGCATGGCAGCCCAGAGCCTGGATCTCAGCCACAACTGCTTCAGCGCTGCTCCGATCACTGCGACAATGCACGGCAATAGCAAAGCCATCTTTGGCCAGTTGCAACGCTATCGCTTTACCAATTCCGCGACCAGAACCAGTGACTAATACTCGTTTCATCGTTACTCCGTTAACCAGATCCGGTAATCTTCCGGTTCAAATACATTAAGTTTGGCGTTTACCAGCACCTCGCCGCGCTGCGCAATCTGGCAATCAAAAACGCTTAGGCCTGATTCATCCATCACCACCTTAGTGGCGCTGATACTAAGTTCGGCCCCTTCAGCAAAGGCCGGCACCTGCGGCTGATATTTACGACAGCCAAGTAAAAACCCCAGCCGCACGCTGTCACCTGCCGCCAGCTTGTGTGCGCCGGCATAGGCGGCAACAGTTTGCGCCATATACTCGATACCGACATAGGCCGGTACTGAACGGCTGGCAGCATCAAAAAATGCACTGTCGGCACTGATATTAACTTTGCATACGGCATGCTCGGCACCGGCTTCGATAAACTCATCAAGCAGGATCATTGGCTGCGCATGCGGCAATACCTGCTCTATCGGATAACCCGTTATCATGCTGTGGTTCCTAAAATTACTGCAACGTTATTACCACCAAAGGCGAAAGAGCTGGATAAACAATAACGTACCTGTTGTTGCTGCCCCTGTTGCACCAGCTTAAGTTGTGGTAACTGCGGGTCAGCTGCGTTATCCCAACAATGCGGGATCAAATAATGTTGTGGATTATAGTCTGACAGCATCAGCCAGCAAAGCGCCGCTTCAAGTGCGCCGGCGGCGCCCAGTGTGTGGCCGGTCATACCCTTGCTGGAACTGGCGGCCACCTGCTGCAAGCCCAGCGTCGCCACAGCGGCGCTTTCCATACTGTCGTTAAGCGCTGTCGCTGTGCCGTGCAAATTAATATAGTCCAGCTGCTGTGGCTTAATACCGGCGCTGTGGCAGGCCTGGTTAATCGCTGCTATTGCGCCCAGCCCCTGCGGTTGTGGCGCCGACATATGGTGAGCATCGCTGCTGGCACCACCGCCAAGCAAAGCAATACCACTATTACCACGCTGCATAACAAATAAGGCGGCCGCTTCGCCGATATTGATGCCATCGCGGTTGGCGCTAAAGGGCTGACACAAGCCGGCAGATACCGCTTCCAGCGCTGAAAAACCGCGCAGCGTCAGCTGACATAATGAATCGACACCACCCACGATCACTGCATCTGCCAGACCGGCTTGCAGCAGGCTATGTGCACTAAGCAGCGCCCGGGCACTGGATGAGCAGGCAGTGGAAATAGCATAAGCCGGGCCGCTGACACCGGCCAGCCAGCTGATAAACTCGGCGGGGGCCACCATCTCCTGCATCTGATAATCAAAGCCGGCGGCAAATTGCTGTTGTTGCATCTGCAACGCCAGCGCTTGCTCACCTTCAGCAATACCTGAAGTGCTACTGCCGATAATAACGCCAATACGCTCAGCACCGAATTGGCTGCGTAGAGCGGCAACCTCACTGGCAATCTGATTAAAGGCTAAAGCAGCCAGCTGATTGTTGCGGCTGCGATACTGCGCCGGCCAGGTGCTGCTGTCCGGTAGTGCCGTCCTGACTTCACCGACGATGACACTCTGGCCTGCGGCCAGTAAATCGGTGCGCGGTTGCATACCGGCGCGGCTGGCGGCCACGGTATTGTGCCAAACTTCGCTTTTGCTGTTGCCTAAAGCGCAGCACAGGCCAAGCGCAGTTAAGCTGCTAAAAGTGGTCATAACAGTTCCTGCTGTAATGTGGTGATCTGTAACTGATAGCCGGTGCTGCTAAGCCCGATCTGACTGCCCGGCTGCAGCAGGCCTGCCTGCGTTATGCTCAGCACTACCGAGCCATCGCTACGTAACAGCCGACGCACACCGTCTTGCTGGCGCAGGCTGAGCTGCTGCAAACGGCCAGTCAGAAATGACGGCTGCAGCAGGGCCAGCTGCATTTCAGCCAGCAAACGGCGGGCAAACTGCGGCTGATTAAACGGCGGCATACCCGTTACGTTTAGCTGATGGCCACGGCTATACTGCATACGCCATATTTCATGCCCCAGCGGCGACAACGCCACCAGTAGGTAACCATCGGCCTGTAGCAACACCGTCAGTAGAAATTGCTGCTGGCGCTCGCCGTCTTGCCAGTGCAGCTGTTGCACCAGTTGCTGAGGCGCACCAGGCCAGCTGTCCAGCAATTGAAAATGGCCCGCATCCAGCGCCACCCAACCCGCCGCTGGCGGCAAGCGCCACTGCTGGCAGCCACTTAGCAGCAACAGGCAAATTGCCAGTATTACTCTGCGTCCAGACATAATTCCCTTAACACGTTTAAACGCCGCTCCGGCTCTGCCACATAAGGGTTGGCCTGATCCCAGGCATAACCGGCCAGTATTGAGCTGATCATCGCCGTGACTTTGGCCTGGCGCTGGCGGCTAAAAATCACATCCTGAAAGCGGCCGTCATACCAGGCCGTGACAAAAATCCGGAAGGTGTCGATGCCCCGGCGCAGGGGCTTGCTGTACTCGGTTTCCCAGTCTGGCTGCTCACCGTTAAGCTGACGCAGCACCAGCGGTACCGCCATCGCTGCTGAGCGCAGTGCTATAGTGACACCGGAAGAAAACACCGGGTCAAGAAATTCGCCGGCATTGCCCAATAAGGCAAAGCGGTTGCCGTACAAAGTACGTACATTAGCGGCATAGCCGGTTAAACTTTGCGCCTCATTTACCGGCTCTGACTGTGCCAGCAATTGTGCCAACTCGGGTGTTTGCTGCACATGTTGCCATAAGTTGTCCGCCGCACTTTGGCTGGCATCAAAGCGCTGTTGTTTACCCACTACGCCCAGGCTGGCAGTGCCATCGCTAAATGGGATCAACCAAAACCAGACATCGGCCAGACTGGAATGCACGGTGATCAGAATTTTATTGCGGTCAAAGCGCGGATCAGTGATGTTGTCGCGGATGTGACAAAAGCTGGCCTGCCGTACCGGAAAATCGGAGGCTTGTTCCAGTTGCAACAGTTTTGGAAATACACGACCAAAGCCGCTAGCATCCAGCACAAAACCGGCACTAAGCTGATACTGCCGGCCGTTATCATCGCTGACATTCAGCAAAGCCTGCGCCGCGCCGGATACATCCACCTGCTCTACCGTCACACCGTAGCGAATTTGCAGACCTTGCTCTGCTGCAGCATCGGCCAGTATTTTATCAAAGGCGGCCCGCTTTACCTGAAAAGTAGTACCGGGGCCAGGGCTGAATTTATCAGTAAAATCAAAGGCTGTCCGAAAATCATTTTTTAAAAAGGCGGCACCGTTTTTAAACTGAAAGCCATGCGCAGCAGCCTGTTGTTGCAGTGCGGTTTCCAGCCCGGCGTCTGCCAAAAACTGCATGCAATGCGGCAACAGGCTTTCACCGATACTAAAACGCGGAAAATGCTGCTTTTCGACACACAACACTGTTTTACCGGCCTTACTTAACATGGCACCGGCACAGGCACCGGCAGGCCCGGCACCAATTATCACGACATCAAAGTGTTCCACCAGAACCAGACTCCTTGTGGCTTAACAGGGTTAATAGTGGCGCTAATAATGCCGATAGCGCCACGCCGGAAAATACCGTAAAACCAAAGCTGGCAACTGCCGGCGTCTGGCTGAAACTTAACATACCAAAGGCCAGGCAGCTGGTGGCCGCTGATAACGTCACAGCTTGCAGCACTTCGGTTTTGCGCAGGGTTGAGGTATAAAACACGGCGTAGTCCAGTGCCAGCGCCAGCACTAAAATTGCCGCTACCAGATTAAACACATTTAGCTGTTGTTGCCGCCATAAACTGAAACACAGCGCCGCCCCTATCGCCAGCGTTAGCAGCAGGGCGCTGGCCAGTGCAGCCTTAATACCGCGGCGCCAGCTTAACACCACAATACTTAGCAGCAGCGCCAATGCCAGCCAGATTAACAGCTGAGCCCGCAGATGCTGCAGGCTGCTGTTGGTGTCGGCTATCGGGTCCAGCAGGTAAACCGCTGGCAACTGCGCTACCGCCTGTTGCAACAAGTCTGCGGCGCTGACATCACGCAACAGCACTACGGCGGCGGTTTGGCGGCCAACACTAAAATGTTGCTTTAGCAGCGGCGAGCTAAAGTTAGCAGGTGTTAAATAGTCACTGCGCACTGCCGGCACGGCTAACTGCAACTGTGTCAGGTAAGCCTGTACCGGTGCGCTTTGATAAGCCTGCTGCAATAACTGCTGGTGCTGCGCCTGTAGTTGTTGCGACGCCAGCTGCTGGCTTAAGCCTTGCCACTGCAAAAACCACCCCTGTTGTTGCCACTGCGCCAACTGAGCCTGCAGTGCCTGCTCCTGTTGCAGCGCCTGCTGCGGATTGTCGGCCAGTATCACCAGAAAACGGCTGTCCCACTGCTGAGCCCCAAGGGCGCGCACTTCCGCTTCCTGCTGTAGCAGACGGGCCGGGCTTTGACTAAACAGGCGCACATCGTCAGAAAAACGGCCTTGCAGCACCAATAGCGCCAGCATGACTGCGCTAATGCCGAGGCCTGCCAGCCAGACCGGTTTGGCCGGTAACCCCAGATAGCCCTGATTAATTCGCTGGCAGCCCTGCTGCAACCACTGGCTGTTGCGTAACTGCTGTGGTGCCAGCAGCAGCGGTAACAGCAGCCAGACACTGATAAAGGCCGCCAGCAGACCGGCGAGCATAAAGAGTGCGACCTGTTGCAGCAATCCAAATGGCAGCCACAGTAACGCCAGATAGCCAAGCAAGGTTGTAAGCAGGCCCAAGGCCAGGCTTGGCAACATGGCGCTAAAGGCCGCTTTGCCCTGATTAGCGGCTAACATACCGTGGAAGGAGTAATCGATCGCGATGCCGATCAGGGTGGTAGCAAAAACCAGTGCCAGCACATGCGGTTGCTCAAACGCCAGTAACAGTGCAGCCAGGCCGGCAATTACCGCAGGCAGCAGCACCAGACTGGCCAGCAACAGCGGCCGGGCGCTGCGAAAACTCAGCACTAACAACAGCAAAATCGCTAACAACGACATGCTGCCATAAAACTGCATTTCAAAACTGGCGTTATCCGCCGCATGCACAGCGTGAAACAAAACGCCGCTGCGCGCTATCTGCAGCGCCGGCCACTGGTTGCCAAGCGCAGAAAGTTGCTGTTGCAGCGCCTGCTGTAAGGCGCTGGCAGGTACCCGGTCGAACGGATCGGCTGCGGTTTCGCCGTACAACACTATGGCATCGCCCTGTCGCGTTTCAAACCAGTGCTGTTGCAATGTCAGGCTGCCCGCGCTTTGCTGCTCCATAAACTGTTGCGTCAACAACAACGGGTCCTGACTCAGGGCGTTGCTTAGCAAGGGCGCCGGGCTGTACAACCGCTGCCAGGCGGCGTCAACCAAGGGCTGATACCGGCCCTGTTGCAGCAAGTCGCTAGCTTGTGCTGACAGCAGTAAAGACTGATGCTGCTGATACTGCTGCTGTAGCTGTGTCAGCATGGCGCCCGGCTGATACCAGCTTAGGCCACTGATGTTGTGCTGCAATAACGCAGAGGCCGCAGCGCGCAGTTGTGGCAAGGGCAGGCCGGATAACTTAAGGGTCAGCTGCCGGCTACTGTTAACCTGTGAAAGTAATTGTTGTTGCCAGGGTTCGGCGGCCGCGGGTAACAAGGCGGTTATGCTGCTGCTCCACTGCCGTTGTGGTAGCTGCAGCAACAAGTAGGCCAGCAGGCACAGCACCAACACCAGCCAACCGGACGCCGCCAGTCTGGCCGGCTTAATCAAGGCCGGCCTCGTGCAGCAACTCTATGGTCGTGCTGTTACCGTTGGTTTCGTGCAGCACAATTTGCTGCAAGGTACTGTCACCACACAGGCGGATCTGCACAAACAATGTATTCAGCGGTGCCTGTAACGGTTGCAATAACTGACAGCCATCATCGTCGCTGAGGGCAAAGTGGCTGCTGATAAACTGATGCTGCTGTTGCAGTATGGCCAGCATTAACTGACCAACAAATTCACTGCCCGACACCGCCACATATTGTTGTTGCTGCCACTGGCTGACGCCGGCCGGGCTAACCTGCAATTTGCTGTCTACCGGCGTAGTGGTATGCCAGAGCAGTTGTTCAGCGGCAAGCTGAATATAACCGCTACTTTTCAGGGCCACCGGTAAACCCTGCAATTGCTTGGTCTGCTTGAACGCCAGCTGGCCCTGCAACGGCTTAAAGCGCAGTTGCGGGCTGTCGGCCGCCTGCGCCGGTATCAGCAGCAGACTTAGCAACAAGCTTACACCAAGCCGCATCATGGCTGCGGCAGCCCAAGTTTTTCAAACAGTACTGCCGGGCTTTCAAAGCACATTTCTTTGCTGTTTATATCGATAGCCACCTGGATGGTACTGGCTTTGGTCAGCTTTTTGCCGCTGGCCAAATCGGTGATCAGGTAGTCTATTTTCAGCCGGTTTTGCCATTCTTTCAGCGTAGCTTTAACCTTGATCTTGTGAGCGAATAACGCCGAACCGACATACTTAATCTGCATATCGACAATAGGCCACATATAGCCCGACGCCGACATATCGGTGTAATCGTAATTAAAGCTGCGCAATAGCTCACAGCGGGCAACTTCCAGATATTTCACATAGTGGCCGTGCCATACCACCTGCATCGCATCAACATCAAAAAATGGCACATCAATAATGATTTCAGCACTGTGCATCAGAGTTCTCCGGATATAGCGGCCAGTGTTGCTGCTGTAACTGGGCTACCAGCTGACGCAGCTCGGCCTCCAGCGGCCGGTCTTCGCTAACCAGCTGATGTTGTTGCTGCAGACTTTGCAGCATTTGCTGTAGTTCAGTGGTTAAACTGCTAAAACATAACTCGCCCTGCGCAATACGAAGCTGCACGGCTTGCTGTACCGCCAATAGTGACGCCGCCACCACCTGCTCGGTTAACTGCAGTACCCGTAGACAATCGCGCGCCGCTATAGTGCCCATACTAACTTTGTCCTGGTTATGACATTCGGTCGAGCGCGAGAACACGCTGGCTGGCATGGTCAGCTTCAGCGCTTCGGCAGTCCAGGCACTGCAGCCGATCTGCACCGCTTTAAAACCATGATTGATATAGCGGCGCTGCGGCGCTGCAGCAGATAAGTTTGATGGCAAACCATTGTTAAATTTAGTGTCCATCAGCAATGCCATCTGACGGTCGTGCAAATCGGCCAGGTTGGCCACCGCCGTTTTCATACTGTCCATTACCATGGCGATATGGCCGCCATAAAAATGGCCGCCGTGCAGCACATGCTCACCGATACCGTCGATAATAGGATTGTCGTTAGCGCTGTTCAGTTCATTTTCGATAGTTTGCTTAAACCAGGGCAGCGCATCGCGCAGCACGCCAATAATATGTGGCGCACAACGAATAGAATAGCGGTCTTGCAAGCGATCGGAATTGCGCGGGTGCTCATAGTGGTTTAAATCGTGGCGGATCCAGCCAGCCACTTCATTTTGTCCCTGGTGCGGCTTAACACTGAACAAAATATCATCAAAGTGATGACTATTGCCTTGCAGAGCCAGACTGGCCAAAGCCGTAATGCGGCTTGACATACGGGTTAAATATTCAGCACGTTGATAGGCCTGACAGGCCAGTGCAGTCATCACCGCAGTGCCGTTCATAATAGCCAGGCCTTCTTTTGGCCTTAACGTCACCGGGTTCAGACCATAAGCGGCCATCACTTCGGCTGATGGGCGGATCTGGCCCTGATGATAAACGTCCCGCTCGCCAATTAAGGCACCGGCAACATAAGACAACGGCGTTAAATCACCACTGGCGCCGACACTGCCTTCCTGTGGAATACAGGGCACAATATCGTTATTTAAAAACGCCACCAGCAGGTTAAGCAGTTCAAAACTAACACCGGAATAGCCCTGACTGAGTGAGCATAAGCGGGTAGCCAGAATGGCCCGGCCCTGTTCAGGCGTAAAGTTTTCTCCCAGGCCACAGCCGTGAAAGCGGGTAAGATGAATGGGCAACTCATACACCTGTGATAACGGCACCTTTACCGTAACACTGTCGCCATAGCCGGTGGTGACACCGTAAATTACGCCATCTTCCTGCAGCAGTTTGTCGAGAAAAGCCACGCCGGCATTAATTTTTTCTGCAAAGTGTGCGTCGTCGCTGAGGCCGACCGGCACTGCCTGACAGGCTATGGCATTGATTTGCTCGATGCTGATACGATCTTTACCAAAGCGAATGGCGGGTTTATCTGACTCGGCTGATTGCGATAAACCGGCTTCAAGTACTGCTGTCACCTGGCGCTTCCTTCTGTTGACTGTGTTGGCTGGACGCTGGCAATTGCCAGAAGTCGTAAAAATTAAACCATTGCAACGGGTAGCGACAGGCTACCTGCTCCAGTTGTTGTGCATATAGCTGCACGGCGCTTTGCAGTGCCTGTTGCCGGTCTTTACGTGGCAGTTTAAGCTGCCCGGCAAAGGGTTCAAACATCAGGTTGTAACCATCATCCTGCTGCATACAAAACATCAGGTAAACCGGACATTGCAGCACGCTGGCAAGTATCCAGGGGCCGATGGCAAAAGGGGCCGGTTTACCCAGGAAGTCAGCCAAGATGGCACGTTCCGGCGCCTGTACTGAAATACGATCGCCAACAATGACCACCAGCTCACCGCGGGCAATACAATCACTTAGCATCACACTAACGGCAGGCGTCAGTTCTGTCACTTCAATCAGTTGCAGATCCACAGCACTATTGCTGTCTTTCAATATACGGTTAAAAGCAGCAGCGTGACGGGTATGAGCCAGTACGTTAATTTTTATTGGGTATTTGCTGCGCACCAGGGCGCGACACACTTCCAGATTACCCAAATGGCTGCCAATTAATACTGCACCTGTACCGCGTTGCGTTATCGTGTCAAAACCAACACTACCGCCGTAATACACCTGCTTACCATCCAGCCGGCCAAGCCAGGCATCTATTTTTGCCAGCGCCGCCATGGCAAATTGCCAGAAGTGGCGAAAACTTTGCCAATAACCCGGCTGACGCTGAAACGGGCTTAACGGCCCTTTATAGGCGTGTACTTGTTGTAAAAACTGTATTGACGCAGTGCGGGCTACGCGATCTTTGACAAAAAAATAGGCCAACACCGGAGCCATGACCAATAAAATCAAATATTTACCACCAAACTTGTACAAGCCCAGCAGCAAACGGATGGCCAGATAACTGCCATTTTCGCGCTTCTGTGCCCAATGACTGCGTTTCGCAGTTGTCATGCCTGGCTCCATTTACGCCACAGCAGCACGGGTGCGCGCCATAACATGCCAAAAAACAGCCGGGTGTGCATTTTGCTGATCAACCAGTTGTCACGCAGCAGATTAAAGTGCGAGCGGCCACCTTGTGGGTACACCACTTTGGTTGCAATAAACTGCACCGGCACGGCTTGCCAGTATAGGCGCACCATAATTTCAATATCAAAATCCATTCGCTGTCCCAGTTTTACCCTGTCCAACAGGGCGACAGTAGCGACCAGCGGATACACCCGCAAGCCCAGCATAGAATCTTTGATATCACGGGACAGGGTTTCAATATGAACCCAAAAATGCGTTATATGCCGGCCAATACGACGGCTGCGCGGCATAGAGTCGTCATATAACGGCGCGCCGCTGATCAGCGCCAGCGGCTGTTGTGCTGATAACTGCCAAAATGCGGGTATATCCTGAGTGTCGTGCTGGCCATCGGCATCAATTTGCAGCGCATGGCTAAAGCCGGCGGCCAGAGCATGCCGCAGGCCGGCGCTTACGGCCGCGCCTTTGCCGCCATTTTCGGCCAGAGTTAGCAACTGCACTGACGGGTACTGCTGTGCCAGTTGCGCCAACACTTGTTTGGTGGCGGTATCCGAGCCGTCGTCGACAATAATCAGCGGTAATTGATAAGGTAACAAGGCCGCCAACGTTGCCGCTATGGTTTCATGATGGTTGTAAATTGGTATCAAAAAGCAATTACGCATCGCTTGTCAGGCTCCATTTTAAACGGCCAGACGCCACCTTTTCACCGTTGCGGCTGTAACTGAACAAGGATGTGTGTTCTGCAGTATGTTCCAGCGTTAACAGCAGTTGCTGCCCCGGTCTGATCATCTGCTGAAACTTCAGCACTTCAACCGCCTGTAGCTGCTGCAACGGAGCAAAGTACTGCCGGCTGAAGTGCACCGCCCAGTCCAGTTGTGCTACGCCCGGCAGTACTGGCGCGTCAGGAAAATGGCCGGCAAACCAGTGAATATCAGCACTGATATCCAGCAATAAGCTAATCTGCTGCTCTGTTTGGCTAAGCACCGTCAGCGTTGGTAATAACTTTGTCATGGCAAAAACAGTGCCTCCAGTTGCGCACGCGGTAATTTACCCTGCGCATTGTACGGCAGCGCCGTTAAATAACGAAACCGCTTTGGCAGTAACACCCGCTCAAAGCGTTGCAGCAGGTGCTGCTTTAACAGCTGATTCAGTGCCAGCTTACCCTGCGTCTGTAATACGGCCTGACCGGCTGCTGACAACACCACGACCAGGGCTAACTGAACCTTAGGTTGTTGCAACAACAGCGCCGCAGCTGCGCTAACCAGTTCACTGTGCTGACAAAACTGCTCCAGTTCCGGCAGCGATAAGCGCTTTTCTTCCAGTTTAACAATGCGATCCAGCCGGCCTTGTAACATAAAGCCGTTGTCCGGCAGTAACTGTACTTTGTCTTCTGTCTGGTAAGGACTGCTATCCGGCAGATGCGGCGATTGCAGCACTAAGGCACCTCGCTCGTCGCAGGCCAGCCTGACACCGTTAAAAGCCTGCCACCGGCCGTCACTATGCAGACGCTGGCGAAAACCAATACCACCGGTTTCAGTACTACCGAACACTTCTGTCGGTACCAGCCCCAGTGCCTGTTGGTAGCGCGGTGGCACCGCATCGGCTAAAGCACCACCAGAACTGAAAATCGCACTGATTTTGTCAGCTTGCGCTGCCAGTGTGGCGATATCATCAAAACGGGCCAGATGCGCCGGGCTGGCGATAAAAACCAGCTGCTGGTGCTGTAATAACGCCTGCCATTGTTCCAGATAACTAAGCTGCTCAGCGTAAAATGGCCGGTTATCGCACAGAGGCCACAACAAGCGAAACAACAAGCCGTAGATGTGCTGCATTGACACGGTGCCGGCAACCAGTGTCGCCTGTTGTAGCTGGCCAGCAAACTGCTGTTGCAGTGTCTGCACCTCGCGCAGCAGCTGTGACAGACTTTTGCTGATCAACTTAGGTGCGCCACTGGAGCCCGAGGTAAAAAAACTCAACCGGCACTGCACGCTTAATTGCAACTGCAACTTTGCCGGGGCTGCTGTTATGTCTGCAACGCCGCTAAATGTTTGCCCGGCCTGCCAGTCACAATGATGTGCTGCCAGTGCCAGTGTTGCCGGTTGGCCATCGGCAGACAGCACTATATGCTTGCCGGCTATTGCCAGTGCCACCAGCCAGATACTAAATTGCAGGCCGTCTGGCTGGTATAGCAACACATTGTCACCATCTTGCTGCAGGATATGCTGATAGCACTGCTGCACATTATGGTACCAACGCTGATAGCTATAATGTTGGCCGAGGTTATCCAGCGCTATAGTTTGCTCAGCCGATGTCCAGCTAAGCTGCCAAACGTTGTTACGTAGCTCTAACACGACGTCGTACCAGCCATTCTGCTGCCATTAATAAGCCCATCAGCAGATAGGCGATAAAGCCGTTGTATAACACCCACAGATCCCAGTCACCCCACCAGGCAGTGAGTGCTGCAATGGCGCCGTTTAACAGAAAAAAACCGCACCAGACCTGCGTCACTTTACGGGTATAGGCCACGCCTTTGGCGTCCAGCTCACCTTCAACCAAACGCGCCAGCCGCTCGACAACCGTCGGCGGATAACACAGCGACCAGCCAAACAGCGCTAACATGCCACCATTTACCCAAACCGGGTAATATAACATGGCTTGCTCGGCTTTACCCAACACACTGGCAGCCAACAGTATTACCGCGCTAAGCAAAAAGAAGCCGCGTTGTGACCACGGGCTTTGGCCAAATATCGCCTTCACCAGCGCTATCAGCGCCAGCGGCGTTAAGGCTGCTGCAGGATGCCAGTGACTGACCGCCCACCAGATATAAAATGGGTAAGCCAGCAGTGCAAGTTGCAACAGCACTTTAACCAGTGGATGTTGCAGCATCAGGCGTCGATCAGGGCGTATACTTCGTCCACTACGTTTGCCACAGTGCGTACGGCTTTAAATGCATCCGGCTCAATTTTTTTGCCGGTCAATTCACGCAGTTTTACCACCAGATCAACGGCATCAATGCTGTCCAGATCCAGATCTTCGTACAGGTGGGCATCAAGCTGTACCTGCTCGGGATCCAGTTCAAATTCCTTTACCATCAGTTGTTGTAAAACGGCAAAGATGTCTTGTTTTGTTTTCATTGTTATAGCTCCGGTTACTGCTGCTGTTGCTGTTGCTGTTGCTGTTGCTGTTGCTGCACATAAAGCGCCAGATTGCTGATGCTGGCGAAGTGCTGCTTATTCTGTTCGGCGTTGGCGTCTGGTTTAATCTGGTATTTTTTCTTTAACGCCTGGCCCAGTTCTAAGGCATCGATTGAATCAAGCCCGAGGCCGTCACCAAACAAGGGCGCATCATCGTCTATATCTGCGGCGGTAATATCTTCCAGCTCCAGCGTTTCGATGATCAGTTGTTTTAATTCGTGTTTTAAAGCGTCCATAGTTAACTCAATACCTGCTGATAAAAACTTTGCAAATCCCTTGTCAGCTGTCTGGCAGCCAGCGAAGGGGACGACAGATTACGGTAGCTATGCACCGCTATCGGTTTAATATAGTGAATAGCCAAGGTTGGCTTACGCTTAGGCACATTATACCAGTGTTCTTCTTTGGTCAGGGTGCTGGGCTGGCAACTGATGCGCAGTGCCAGATAATCACAGCCCGAGCGCAGCGCTATATTGGCTGCGCCGCGCTGAAACTGCAGCGGCTGGCCGGGCTTGCTGCGTGTGCCTTCCGGAAAAATAATCAGGTTGTTGCCCCGGGCCAGTGACGCCGCGCAATCATCCAGCAACTGGTCCGGATCAGCATTACTGATATAGCCGGTACTGCTTATCACACCGCGCATAAAGGGGTTGCGAAACAGCTGCGCTTTTACCACGCAATCAGCGTTGGGCGTCATGGCGATCAGGGCCACTACATCAATCAGACTGGGGTGGTTAGCAATAATAATCTGACCACGCGCCTGGCGCAGTGTTTGCTGAGCAGTAAAATCAAAATTAAAGATCTGTACCCACTGCATCAATTTAATAAAGCTGCGAAAAGTGACATGCACCGTATGACGGGCGCGACGTTTACGCTGTTCAGCATCACGGATAATGCAGCGCTGCAATGGCAAGACGGTGAGCGACAGGATAATGCCGCCGACACCAAAGGCAACAAAACAAAAGCCGGTGGCTAAAATGCGATACCAGTGATTCAGTGTTTGCATTTATCAGCCCCGTTGCCACTGCCACTGGCATTGACGACCTGCAATACTAACAGCGTGGCACTGCTGCTGCAGCCAGGGTAGCAACTGCAGCGTCTGTTGCTCAGACGCCAGCTGCGCCGGTGCACTGTGGCGGCTAAAGCAGACTTTTTCTCCCTGACTGCGGCTAAGCAACAACGCCAGAGCCACCGGCTGTGCCGGATCGTGGCAAAATGACTGATACACTTGCGGAACCGGCTCGTCTGCATACAGCACCAGCACCTGATCGAGGTCGGCTTCGGTTTGCAGCCGTGCAGCAGCTTCCAGCACCGCATAGTGCAGGCTGTCAGCTCCGGCGGCAATGGCGTTGCTGTCAGCGCGGTTTTGGCTGAATAAACTTAACTGGCCAATAATGGCATTGTGCACTGACAACGCAAATTGCGTTGGCGACAATTCTTCCTGTTGTGCTACCTGTTGCAGCAGGCCCAGAGTTTTATGCAGATCGCCGTGGCGGGAAGCAAAGATAGTACTTAGCTGCTGTTGCGCTGCCGGCGTATTATCAGACGCTTGCAGTTGCAAAGCGACGTCAAAGGTTAGCTTAGTCAGCTTACTTAAACGGCGGCGGGTCATTGCCGGTACCTGAGCCAGTTCGGGCGCGGCTAAATCCGGCGTCCATACTGCCCAGTCGGTTAAGAAAAATTCCATCACAAGATACTACCCGGCCGGTTGCAATTTAGACCATCAAAAACGGCGTATCATATATAACATGGTGACTAAAAGTAAATAAAGTCTTTACAACTGTCTGGTTTCCATCAGGATATAATCTGATCCCGCGTGGTAAATTATGTTCAAACAAATTTTATAGCTATGCAGGCTGTAACGTTTACCTTAAATAACCGCTGAGTTGTTGATTATGATCACCCTGGCCTATCGTTTAACCTTGCAGTCAGTTGAGCAATGCCAAAGCTGGCTGACGGCAACTGAGTGGCAATACTGCCAGGCCCTCAGCCGAAACCGACAGTTGGAATTCAGTAACGGCAGAGCCTTAGTCCGCCAGTTATTATCACAAAACCCTGCTCAGGCAATTGTAGATATTGCTATCGATCTGCCATCAGACAAAGCACCGGCATTACTGCTGCAGGGCAAGCCAATACAGTTGAGCATCAGCCATAGTGGCACAGCTATTGCCGTCGCGGTAAGTGAACAGCCAATAGGGCTGGATATAGAGCAGACTAAACTCCGCGACTTTACTGCGCTGGCACAACAGTTTCCTGCGCTGGCAAATGCGACGACGCTACAACAGTTTTACCAGCACTGGACAGGTTGTGAAGCCTACAGCAAATGTACCGGGCTCACTATCTGGCAGGTACTGCAACAGCCTTTACCAGAAGATATCTCTCTGTATTATTTGCCTTTATCGAACTATATGCTTTGCTTATGCTATCAGGATACTAGCCTGCCAATACAAAACCTTGGGGAATTGCGATGAACTTTATTTTGTTTTTAATCATAGGTGCCATTGCCGGCTGGCTGGCGGGTAAAATAATGAAAGGCCGCGGTTTTGGCTTATTGGGGAATATGGTGGTAGGCATTGTAGGGGCTTTCGTCGGCGGCTTATTGTTCCGCGCTATTGGCTTAGCATCCTATGGTTTTATTGGCTCTTTAGTTACTGCTACCGTCGGTGCTGCAGTGCTGTTGTTTTTAATCGGTTTGATAAAAAAAGCCTAACTTAAAACAACTCCAGCGACTCGCCGCTTTGTGGTGAGTCGTTATCCTTTTTCGCTTTAGCCGTTAATCTGGCACGGCGCTGGGTCAGCAGTTTTAAAATATGCGTGCGTTCGGCAACGGGCTTGCCATGCCAGTTAAAGCGTTCCTCGCGGGAGCGTAAACAGCCAATGCAATACCCGCGGCTGTTGCTTTGGCAAACACCGATACAAGGGTTGGGCAGGTCAAACAGCTCTAACTGATCCAAAGGTTACCACGCTGGTTGATGAATAATTTAAGTGTACGTTGCCTATCACTATAGGTGCAAACCGACTATTTTTTAGCAAATCACAAAAACCTGTTGACTTCAGACTGATAGACGGCTATTTCTATTAGCTAATTGCGCTGTTAAACAGTGCTACATAACAAATACAGATTTCAACCAAGCAAATAAGTAAGAATAAAATTATGCGTTTAGCTGCTGTTCTGAACATTATTGTCCTCGTGGTCGTGGTGATTATTAATCTCCGCGGGGGCGGTGTTTTGGAAAAAAAGTAGCGTAAAAAGCGAATTCCAACAAAACCCCCGCTCCGCAAGGACCGGGGGTTTTGTCGTTTCCGGGCCTGGCAAAAAGCGGTTTAGCATACAGAGGATACAACATGAAAGGCGCAGAATTGGTACTTAAGGTGCTGCAACAACACGGGGTCGATACTATTTTCGGCTACCCCGGTGGTGCCATTATGCCGATTTACGATGCACTGTATCAAAGTGACGTGAAACACTACCTGTGCCGGCATGAGCAAGGTGGCGCTTTCTCGGCCATCGGCTATGCCCGCGCCTCAGGTAAAGTGGGTGTCTGTATGGCCACCTCAGGCCCTGGCGCAACTAACTTGATCACCTCACTGGCCGATGCCATGCTGGACTCGGTACCGGTAGTGGCAATCACCGGTCAGGTATCGCAAGCGGTGATGGGCACCGATGCGTTTCAGGAAATTGATGTACTGGGTTTAAGCCTGGCCGTGACTAAACACAGTTTTATGGTACGCAGTGTCGACGAGTTGGCGGCAACATTAAATGAGGCTTTTGCCATTGCGCAAAGCGGCCGGCCGGGCCCGGTGTTAGTCGATATTCCTAAAGATGTGCAGCTGGCCGATATTGATTACCAGGCAGAATGTAGCGCCGCGCAGTCAGCAGCACCAATTTATACCTCGCTGGCCAATGCCGGCAAAGCGCGTGCGTTAATTGCCGCCGCAAAAAAACCGATGGCCTATATCGGCGGTGGCGTGCATATGGCCGGCGCGATGCTGCAGCTACAACAGTTTCTAGCCGCCAACCCTATGCCGTCGGTTACCACCTTAAAAGCTATGGGCTCGGTGGCAAAAGATAACGCGCACTACCTGGGTATGCTGGGTATGCACGGCACTCAGGCGGCAAATTTAGCCGTGCAACAGTGTGATTTACTGATCTGTTTAGGTGCCCGTTTTGATGACCGGGTAACCGGTAACCTGCAAAAATTTGCCCCGCTGGCCAAAGTGATCCACGTTGATATTGACCCGGCCGAAATTAACAAGGTGCGCTTTGCCAATGTGGCGCTACTGGGCGATATGAAGCAAATCTTACCAGCAATGACAGTGGGCACAGATTGTCCCGACTGGCTGGCACATTGTGCGCAGTTAAAACAGCAACATGGCTGGCGTTATGATCATCCCGGTGAGCGCATTTATGCACCTTTGATGTTAAAGCAATTAAGCGAGCGTATGCCGGATAACAGCGTAGTGTGCTGTGACGTTGGCCAGCACCAGATGTGGGTAGCGCAACATATGCGCTTTAGCAGCCCGCGTAATCATTTATCCAGTGGCGGCCTGGGCACTATGGGCTTTGGCTTGCCGGCAGCGATTGGAGCTAAGTTAGCCCGGCCGCAGGATACGGTCATCACGGTATCCGGCGATGGCTCTTTTATGATGAACGTGCAGGAGCTGGCTACCATTAAACGCTTTCGCCTGCCGGTGAAAATTGTCATTGTCGATAACCAGCGTTTAGGCATGGTGAAACAGTGGCAGCAATTGTTTTTTAACGAGCGTTACAGCGAAACCGATTTATCCGACAACCCGGATTTTGTCGCCCTGGCCGCTGCCTTTGCTATACCAGGCCACTGCATTACCCGCAAAGACGAAGTAGAAAGCGCGCTGGAAGCCATGTTTACCTGGCCCGGCCCTTATTTACTGCATGTATGTATTGACGATAAAGACAACGTCTGGCCTTTAGTACCGCCGGGTGCTGCTAATGAAGAGATGATCACGGAGCTAAAAGCATGAACCACGTACTGAATATCACCGCCACTAACACCCCGGCTGTAGTAGAGCGTTTGTTACAGGTTACCCGCTATCGCGGTTATGAGTTAGCCGGCTTACAGCTGACACCACGGCATGATGCGCAAAGTTTAACTATTACCTTAACCGTGCGTAGCGATAAACCTATTCATTTATTAACCAGCCAGTTGCATAAACTGTACGATATTCAGCAACTGGAGCTGGCCGGCAGCGAGCGGGCGGTACTAAGCGCCTGACGCCCGATATTAACAGCAGCTAACCCTATACTTTTTATTTACCGAATACACGGAGTACCGCAATGCCAAAGTTAAGATCCGCCACCGTTACCGAAGGCCGCAATATGGCGGGCGCCCGCGCACTGTGGCGTGCCACCGGCGTTAAAGACACCGATTTTGGCAAGCCGATTATTGCCGTGGTGAATTCCTTCTGCGAGTTTGTACCCGGCCATGTGCACCTGCGGGACTTAGGCAAGCTGGTAGCCAAAAGCATTGAAGAGGCCGGTGGCATCGCCAAAGAGTTTAATACCATAGCAGTAGATGATGGTATTGCCATGGGCCATGGCGGCATGTTGTACAGCCTGCCATCGCGTGAGCTAATAGCCGACTCGGTAGAATATATGGTGAATGCCCATTGCGCCGATGCCATGGTGTGTATCTCCAACTGCGACAAGATCACGCCGGGTATGTTAATGGCCGCCATGCGCTTAAATGTGCCGGCCATTTTTGTCTCGGGTGGGCCGATGGAAGCCGGTAAAACCAAGCTGTCGGATCAAATTATCAAGCTGGACCTGGTGGATGCCATGGTATCGGCCGCCGATCCTAAAGTCACCGACAGCGACAGCGAGCAAATTGAACGCAGCGCCTGCCCCACCTGCGGCAGCTGCTCGGGTATGTTTACCGCTAACTCTATGAACTGTTTGGTTGAGGCTTTAGGTTTAGGCCAGCCGGGCAATGGTTCCTTGCTGGCAACCCATGCCGATCGTAAACAGCTGTTTGTCCAGGCCGGTTTCAGAATAATGGAGCTGTGCAACCGCTGGTACAAACAAGATGATGCCAGCGCCTTACCGCGCAGTATCGGCAATAAAACCGCCTTTGAAAACGCCATGATGCTGGATATTGCCATGGGCGGCTCGACCAATACCGTGCTGCATTTATTGGCCGCGGCGCAGGAAGCCAATGTCGACTTTACCATGGCCGATATCGACCGCTTATCGCGCATCGTGCCGCATTTGTGCAAGGTTGCGCCGTCAACGCAAAAATACCATATGGAAGATGTGCACCGTGCCGGTGGCGTGATCGGCATTTTAGCCGAGCTAAACCGTGCCGGTTTATTAAACCCCAATACGCCGCATGTGTCTGGCAGTTCGCTGGCAGCCGTGCTGGAGCAATGGGATCTGAAAACCAATCCGTCTACCGACGTGCAGCAGTTTTACGCTGCTGGCCCGGCCGGTATCCGCACTACGCAGGCTTTTTCGCAAAATTGCCGCTACCCCAGCGTCGACGATGACCGGGTAGAAGGCTGTATCCGCAGTAAAGAACATGCTTATTCACAAGACGGCGGTTTAGCTGTGTTGTTTGGCAACCTGGCACCGCAAGGCTGTATTGTGAAAACCGCCGGCGTAGAGCCGGAAAACCTGGTATTTAGCGGCCGCGCCCGGGTATTTGAAAGCCAGGACGATGCGGTAGAGGCCATTTTAACCGGCAAAGTTGTGGCTGGCGATGCGGTCGTTATCCGCTATGAGGGCCCCAAAGGCGGGCCGGGTATGCAGGAAATGCTGTATCCCACCAGCTATTTAAAATCGATGGGCTTAGGTAAAGCCTGTGCCTTAATCACCGATGGCCGCTTTTCTGGCGGTACCTCGGGCTTATCAATTGGCCATGTGTCGCCGGAAGCCGCCAGCGGTGGTGCCATCGCGTTGGTGCAGGAAGGCGACAAAATTGAGATTGATATCCCTAACCGCAAAATTGGTATTGCCATCAGCGATGACGAGCTGGCACAGCGGCGTGCAGCGATGGATGCCAAAGGTAAGCTGGGCTGGAAGCCAGAGAACCGCCAGCGCGTTGTCAGCTCTGCGTTAAAAGCCTATGCCCTGCTGGCCAGTAGTGCTGATAAGGGCGCGGTAAGGGATTTAAGCAAGTTAGAAGAATAAACAGCAAGACTTTAAGCGATGGGCAAGGTGTGCTCTTGCAGCAGCGGCAGGGATGCCGCGCAGACTGAGAGGGCACAGGGATGTGCTCCTTGAAGGCGGCGAAAAGAGCATTTCCTTGCCGTGAGCTTTAACATGAGTCGCAGGCTACAACAGGTAACAACACGCGGGGACGTTGTAAATACGTCCATGTAAACTCCTCTCCAGCATCCCTGCTGGAGACGCCCCGCTTAGCTGTTACCCGTCTGCGCTTGATACTTAAGCTTTGCGGATGGTACAAGCAGCATAACTTGAGACGAAGGGACAAGGTGTACTTTCGTAGCAGCGGCAGGGATGCCGCGCAGGCTGAGACAGCACAGGGACGTGCTGTTGAAGGCGGCGAAGAAAGTATTTCCTTGTCGCTGAGTTTGAACCTGACGCGTTTGATGAATTAACAGCAGTGGAGCAACAATGAACAACCTGGCAACAGTACAAACAACACAGACAGATACCGAGTTAATGCAGCAGTATCTGCGTGAGATTTTGCTGTCGCCGGTATATCAGGCTGCGGTAGAAACCCCGCTGGATGCCATGGCAAAGCTCAGCCAGCGACTGGGCCACAATGTGCTGCTAAAACGTGAAGATAAACAGCCGGTGTACTCGTTTAAACTGCGCGGTGCTTTTCATAAACTGCACAAAGTGCAACAGCAAAGCCCAGATGCAAGCGTAGTGTGCGCGTCAGCCGGCAACCATGCCCAGGGTGTGGCGTTATCTGCCAGCAAATTAGGCCTTAACGCCACTATCGTTATGCCGATCACCACGCCAGAGATCAAAGTCGCGGCAGTAAAAGCTTTGGGCGGCAATGTGGTGCTGCATGGCACCGCTTTTGATGAAGCCAACAGCTACGCCATTAACCTGGCCAACACCGAAGGCGCGGTGTATATACCGCCGTTTGATGACAGCGACGTGATTGCCGGCCAGGGCACTGTTGCCAAAGAGCTGCTTAGCCAGCACAACCAGCTAAACGCCGTGTTTATTCCGGTTGGCGGCGGTGGCTTACTGGCCGGTATGGCGGTGTATATCAAAGCCATACAGCCGAATGTCAAAGTAATAGGTGTAGAGCCGGAAGATGCCGCCTGTTTAAAAGCCGCACTTAATGCCGGCGAGCCGGTAACGCTGGAGCGGGTTGGCTTATTTGCTGACGGCGTAGCGGTAAAACGCATCGGCACAGAAAATTTTAATCTGGCCAGACGCTTTTGCGATGAAGTTATTACGGTTAGCAGCGATGAAATCTGCGCCGCGATTAAAGATATCTTTGATGACTTACGCGCCGTAGCAGAGCCCGCCGGCGCACTGGCACTGGCTGGGCTGAAAAAATACAGCCAGCAGCTGAAAAACAGTACCTTAGCCAAACCGCAGCAGTTTGCTGCGGTATTAAGCGGCGCCAATTTAAACTTTGATACCCTGCGCTATGTGTCTGAGCGCTGCGAGCTGGGCGAGAAAAAAGAAGCAGTGTTTGCGGTAACTATTCCGGAAGAAAAAGGCAGTTTCCGCCGTTTTTGCCAAACACTGGGCGGCCGGGCCATTACCGAGTTTAACTACCGCTACGCCAGTGATAATAAAGCCCATATCTTTGTCGGCATTAAACTGCGCCATGGCCAGCAGGAGCTAAACACGGTAAAAGAGCTACTTAGCAAAGCTGGCTATGATTACCAGGATCTGTCCGACGACGAGCTGGCCAAGCTGCATGTGCGGCATATGGTAGGTGGTATGCCACCACGCCAGTTACAGGAGCAGGTGTATCAGTTTAACTTTCCGGAATACCCGGGAGCCTTGATGAATTTTTTAAACACCCTGGGCGAACACTGCAACATCACGCTGTTTCATTATCGTAACCACGGCGCAGCCACCGGCGACGTGCTGGCCGGTTTTGAAGCCGCCAGCCATAACGATATAGCGGCTTATCTGGATAAGTTAGGGTATCAGTATCAGCAGGTTAGCCATAACCGAAGCTATCAGACGTTTTTAACAAGCGGCTGATGGTTTTTCAACCGCTGCCTTAGGTCAACGTGCATACCACCTTGGAGCCGGGCGCCGACTTGGTGCATACTTAGTGCTATGTCTGTTTACATTTTGGCTACCGTGCACGCACTGAGCTCATTTTTATCGCAACCCAGCCGCTGGCGCCACTGGTCGGTGTTACTATGGCTACCGTTGTATAGCGCGTTGTTGCCAGCCCAAGGCATAGCCCAGGCCGGTGGCAAAACCGCGGTACACTATCCTGGCCATCCAAGGCAGGATTACTATGTTGAACTGTTGCAACTGGCGCTTAGCTACCCCTGTGCGGCGCAGTATCAATTACAGGCATCTGGCCTGGATTTACCGAAAAAGCGCGCCTTTGATCTGATGAATGCCAAAGCAGGCATTGATATTATGTACGGCAGCGCCAGCACCGAACGGCTGGAACACTATCAGGCGGTGCCATTTCCGATTTTACGCGGCTTAATGGGCCTTCGAATTGCATTGGTTAGTGATCAAAGCAAACTGTCACAGACGCATAGTGTCGCAGCGTTGGCGAAACTCAGAGTGGGCCAATATATCAGCTGGAGCGACACCGCCATTTTACAGGCCAACCGCTTTAATGTTGAACCGGTCAGCGACGTAGAGGGTTTGTACAAGATGCTTGCACTGGGCCGCATTGATTACTTCCCGCGCTCGGTGCTGGAAGTGCTGCAAAACCAGGCCGAACACGCAGAGCTTAATTTGCAGGTTGACCCACACATCCTGCTGTATTACCCGACAGCAACCTATTTTTACGTTGCCAAAGACAACTCCGGGTTGGCCGAAGCCTTATTATGTGGCCTGGAAAAAGCCCAAACTGATGGCGCTTTAAACCAATTGTTTGAGCGCTACTACGGTGGCTTGTTGCAGCGACTTAATGTTAAGCAGCGCCGCGTGTTTAACCTGCAAAATCCGCTGCTACCCGCCGATGTGCCTTTGCACCGGCAAGAACTATGGTATGAGTTACCCAATAACAAGGTGCCACAGCACGAGTAATCTACTGTTTAAAATTGAGCTGTTGGAAGTGCTAACGCGGGATGATTAATACCGCGCAGCGGCACACTACCAACTAAGGACGCACATGTATATTGGCGCAGTAACACAGCAAACCGGCGCGTCGGCAAAAGCAGTGCGGTTATATGAGGCCTTAGGCTTACTGGGTAAGGTAGAGCGTAAAGGCGTGTATCGCTATTACAGTGCCAGCCAGCTAAACCAAATTATACTCATCCGTCAGGCACAGCAGTTGGGGTTTCGTCTGGCCGAATTAAACCAGGTGTTAGGCCCGGATGCCACAGCCCCCAACTGGCCGGCGTTATTGCAGCATCTGGCAAACAAACAGGCGGCCGTGCAAATAGAAATTACGCGCCTGCAGCAGTTAGAGCAGCAGCTGCAACTGGCTATGCAGGACATAATGCAATGCGCCAGCCTGGTACCGCCGCCACCGCTAACAGCCTGCGCTTGACTCTGCCCTAAAGGGCAGACTGTATGCTGCACTTCGACAGGTACAACTTAGCCTAACGGAGCAGCAACATGAGCAGTAAAAAGGTATTGATTATCAGCGTGCACAGCGACGCCGAACGGCTGGGCCAGGCGTTAGCCTCAGCCTATGCTGATGCCGCAACAGCGGCAGGCCATCACGTAAGATGGCTGCAACTGGACAAGCTGAATTTTAACCCGGTGTTGCCGGGCTATGGCAATGCACTGCCACTGGAGCAGGATTTACAGTCGGCACAGGCTGATCTGCTATGGGCAGAGCATATTAGCCTGGTATATCCCATTTGGTGGGGCAGCGTGCCAGCATTGCTGAAAGGCTTTCTGGATAGGGTGTTACTGCCTGGCTTTGCCTTTAAATACCAGCCAGGTAAAAAATACCCGCAACCACTTTTGACGGGCAAAACTGCGCATTTGCTGCTGACCATGGACACCCCGCCCTGGTACTTTCGCTGGATATACCGCGCACCGGGTTTGCAACAAATCAGCCGTACTACTTTAGCCTTTTGCGGTATTAGGCCGCTAAAGAGCCTGATGCTGGGGCCGGTAATTAGCTCCACAGCCGTGCAGCGCCAACGCTGGCTTAAGCAAGCCGGGCAATTGGCGCAACGTTTATAACAATGACGGTCCAAGTTAACTTATTTACAACACTAAGCCACGCCTATACCTATGCAGGTGTTATCAAATACCTGACAAAGGCTGCAGATATTACAGCCAGCGCGCCATGGCCAGATAGCAGCCCCAGGCGGCTATCGCTGGGGGGCGCGTAAACCACAACGACTGGAATTAGAAGCCAACTACAAAGGTAGCTAACCTGGTAACGTAAATGGAACTTAATGCACTTGCTCTAACCTAACCGCGCAGTTACACTTTGCGCGTTTTTTCAACAGGAGTAGCACGATGAGTAAACCAGCAGCAGCCGAGCATGGCCGCGGCGAAATCCGCGATAATGCGATAAAGGCCTTAGTCACCAGCAAGTTGTTTCAAACCAGAGTGGTAAAGGCGAAGAAGGGCAAAGGCTCATACAACCGCAAAGGGCGTAATTCAAAAGATTACGCCCTTGTTGTTTCTGCCACAGCACACTGATATTACCGCCCTTGTTGTTTCTGCCACAGCACACTGATATTACCGTCCTTTTTCCCGGCTTTTTTACTAACAAACCGCCCTACCTACGCGTTATACTGCGGCAAAATAAACAAACGCCGTAAGCATTATGACTGCTGAAGTAAAAATTGAAGATTTAACCGAAGGCACCGGTAAAGCTGCCGAGCGTGGCGCACTGATCACCGCCCATTACCGCGGCTGGTTAGAAGATGGCACCGAGTTTGACTCCTCCTACAAGCGCGGCGAATCATTTCAAATTGTGCTAAGCAATAACCGCGTGATTCAGGGCTGGATTTTAGGCCTAAAAGGCATGAAAACCGGCGGCAAACGCAAACTCTGGGTACCAGCTGAACTGGCCTACGGCGAGCGCCAGATTGGCAGCATGATCCCTCCAAACAGCAATCTGATTTTTGAAATTGAACTGCTGGAAGTGCTGACCAGAGATGACTAAACAACATTACTTTTACGCCACGCTTTTAATTGCCCTGCTGATTTTTATTGCCTGCCTGATGATGAACGGCCCGATGCGGCCAGGCTTGCCGGTAGGTGATGACCTTGCTACCCGGCTTAATTACATCAATAACAACCTGACGTTATGGCAATGGGGCTGGCTAAGCTGGATGGCCGCCGCCCTGAGTTTACTGGCATTTGCTGTAATGTTGTCTACCGAACTGCAACCGGGTGTCGCCCGCCAGTATGGGGTGTTGTTGGTAGCACTGGGCATGGCACCCGATCTGATGGCTGAAACCCTGTACGCTTTTGTTATGCCGCATATTGCAGTTACTGAACTGGCCTTGTTGCAGTATATTGACTTACTTGCCATGCACCTTACCGGCTTTTTGGGTAACGGCTTATACAATATCGGCGGCATGCTGCTAACGCTGGCGCTGCTAAAGCAACAACCGGCATTAAAACCGTGGCTATATCCCGGCATAGTCGCCTGGCTGCTGGGCTTGGGGTTATCGGTGGCAATTGCGCTACAGCAGCTGAAACTGGCGGAATATTTTACCGCTGCCAGTATGGTGTTAAGTACCGGCTGGTTTGTGCTTATCAGCTGGAAATTGTGGGGTACAAAATATGTACGCCGCGCTTAAGGTTATTCATCTTGGCTCACTGGTGATGTGGTCAGGCCCGGCGTTGGGTTCCTGGCTGGTGCTGCGTTATATGCAGCAGCAAGAAGGCGAGCTATCCGCCGCCACCGCCAAAGTGTACCGGGTGTTTTTCTGGACCTTAACACTGGAACATATCGCTTTAGTCACCCTGCTGCTAAGCGGCGCTACTATGGCCTTTATGTTTGGCTTTATCAGCATGCCGTGGTTGCAGCAAAAGCTGTGGCTGGTACTGTTAATCATAGTGCCGCTGGAAATTGTCGATATCTGGCTGGGTAACTGGAAGGTAAACCGGCTAATCGCCAGGCGCAGCGCCGGTAACGCCTTAACAGCACGCCAGCAGGCGCTGGTACAGTTTTACCATAAAGGCTTTACCAATCTGGCGCTGATCACGCTACCAGCCACCCTGCTGGTGATTATGTGGCTGGCCGTGTCAAAACAAACACTGTGGTGAGGTTGGCTCGCCTTGCGCTAGTCTTGAAGTTTCGACAAACCTTCGCCAACGATTTTTATCAAAGAGTCAGCATATTCATACTCAATGCGAGAGTACTTTGCGATATCTGCCACCAACCTTTCACGTTTTACGGCATCGTCTAAAAGCTGAATGTGCAGATAAGTAAGTGTCAAAGGATGAGCCATAGCGTTTACCTCATCAGCGAGCTTCATCGCGCTGGCTTTTATATCATCGTAATCCTGAGCTTCCATGTAGCCTTGTACATGGAGCAAATCATAAACCGATGGGATCTTGCTGTAGTGTCTGATTAAGTAATAAATATCTGACGCATCTTTGCCTTGAAACTCTTGCCCGCGCTCAATCCAGGCAATAAGTTTGAGTAGCAAGATTCCAGCAGGCGAAGCAACCTTTATCACAAAGCGCGGATCTCCAGTCAGAATAATGTTCCATCCGGTTGCATAAGCCTCAGCAAAACCAAGAACCGTCATCGCAATATCATCAGCAGGAGGCCATAGTATTTGCCCCTGCGGGTCACTCACGTTGCCAAATGGAATCAAGTCTATTTCCCAGGGCATGCCTGCACGATCATGAGTGCTAAAACGATGCGCTTTGTGTGGATGCGCGTTAAACCCCGCTTGTTGCAGCGCCTGTTGCAGTGCCTGATAGTGTTGCCAGCTTTGTACTTCAATACCAAAATCAACGTCTCGGGTACCGCGTTCAATGGCAGCACCAAATCCATGCACCAGAATAATATCTCGCGCCGTAGCGCCCACTATTAAAATGGGAATATCTAATGCAATAGCTACCTGGTGTATCCGGCAATACACCTCAACTATCCCTGCAGGGAGTTTATTGGTCAAATCAAGCGAGATAGTCATGATATAGCCTTTGAGCGGTTTCCAGATTGCGCGGATCGTTACTCATTAATAACTCTGCATAAACCAGTAACGGGTTCGCCATGTCAGGCTTTGTTCCTCTGAGTTTCTCAATAGCAATGGGAGGTTCCACCAGCTCTAAGGCGTTGTCCTCCCCCTCATTCGGCCTTAACTTTCTTAACCTGAAATCTTTTAACAAGGCTTTCTGCGCAATCTGATCGGCATATATCAAGTGCTTTTTGGGTTTCAGATAGTGGGTGTAAGCCTCTGCGGCTACTTCTCCTCCCCACAGCGCATTGTACTGCGCTAAATTGCTATTTTTGATTAGGCTTAAATCATCAACAGTATAGAAAGCATGCTTTAGCTTGCCTGCCAGATTGTGCGGATAAGCATCAAGCCAACGCGTGAGCAATAGCTCTATTTCCGCCAAAACTTTTCCGCCTTTGCCTTTATCTACGATAAAACCGAGCTGTTTAAGATCATCAAGCACTTGCTTCACAGTGCCCAAAGCTATCTCGGCTTGATTGGCTATAACCCGCATCGGTTGATTAACCATTTCTGGCTTTAGCAAAAGCAGCATCACTAACTTCACGCCTTTTGGCTGAAACGCCTTACCAGTTAACTGGCGGCTAACTTGTGCTTGGTGCTCTGGTATCGGCTTACTGCCGCGAATATCGACATATAGCGGTGGGCGGAACAGATAAGCATTACCCGCCAGATCGGCAAAGTTAACCTGCTTTTCGCGACAAAGTTCAGCAAGGTTCTCATTGATATAAGGTGCAACTACTACACTTTCACCATTTCCCAGTATTTGGTCCTGAAAAATCAGCTTTGCCAGCACTGGTCGGGTCAGCCGATTTTTAGCCTCCACTTGCCAGGTATATTTTTGTTCAGCGCAGCAAACTGTTAACCAGCCATCAATGGCATTGCGCCCAAGCCTGACTTCAACCTTCAAATGCGTGTTTTTCGTTAAAACATCTGCTACCTGATGCAGTAAATCATCCATTTGTTCATTTTCGTAATAAGTTCAATATTAATGAACAATAGAACAAATTGAACACACTAGCAAGCTTAGCGTTCATTTATCTTAATTGTTCATGAAAAATGAACACTGCAAAAAATTGAACGAAAATCAGACAAAAAAGCCTAGAATCGGCGCTGCCAACACAGCACCAGCAGGCACTGATGCAGTTTTACAACAAAAGCTTTACAAATTTGGCGCTAATTACCCTGCCAGCCACAGTGCCGATCATTTTGTGGCAGGCAGTGTCAAAACAAGTGCTTTGGTGAGATAGAAGCAACGAACTATACAGTTAAGCTTCCCCTAAATCACGATTTATTGTGAAACAATTAAATCCACAACCATCTTTTACATCACGGAATGTATAATCAGCCTTCTGGATTAAGTTTTTTTAAATAATCTCTTGATATTCTTTTTTCATAGTCTTGATAACTATCAAGAAATTGAATATCTACATGGTGTTTATATTTAGTAGTTATGGCAACGGCTTTGCCTAACGAGTCTTTTCTCTCGGCTGAAGGGAAAAAGAATTTTGAATACCTTCTGGGAGAAACTCCCTCAAAAGCTTCAAAAATTACTTTTGCCGAGTCTTTTCCTGAACTAATCGCATCATCATGTAAATCTAAAGCAAGACTTTTTTCATAAGGTTGAATGTAGAATACTTTAACAATACCAGCGGCAACGATATGTCTCGCACAATTATGACAAGGGTATGTCGTGGTATATAAAATAGAATTTTGTGTCGATGATTTACCACTTCTTGCTATTGAAGTTATTGCATCCATCTCTGCATGAATAGATCTAGAAAACTCAATTAAAGAAGAAATACCTGAACTACAAATTTCATCTGTCAATTCTTCAAAATTTTCTACATTTGCCTTTTCAAGCAACAACTTGATTTTATTTTTTATTTTAAACTTATGAGTATCGTTATAGCACTTGCCACCTTTATGTATACAGCGATGATCTTTCTCTCCGTCATCTGCACTGTATAGCCCGCCAAATGGTTTTGGAACATCATTTTTACCGAGAGCAATAACATTACCCTCGTTGTCGGTTATAGCCGCTCCGACCTGTCTTGATAAACAAGCAGATTGCAAAGATGCCGAAAACGCAGCAAACATACCTTTTTCATGAGATGTTGGAGTTATTCCATTAACACCATGAATTAGTTTTATAAACCTATCAATACTGCTTTGAAGATGCTTGAGGTGATTATGTGTATTTAGAATAAAGATATCTGAATCTAAAATTGTCTTTTCTGTATTTTGGCCATTATTGCCAGCTGACTTTTTATCTCTTTGAATCAAATTTGATATTTTTGGATGTTCAACACCTTCTTCAAGAAGATTTCTAGACCTTTCATCTTCCGGTCTGATAACACCAATCAAATAAAAATTATTTGGATAAACAAGGCGAAACAACTCTAACTCGGCAGGGTTTTTCAGCTGGTCTAATAGATATGCGACTTTCGCTTCGTCTGCTTGAAGCATATCGTTTACATCTCGCTTCATTTGCTTGTTAACAGCGATTTCATTTATCGCAGCTTCGGCGAGAAGTTGAGGAGAATATTTTTCTCTTAAAAAGTCACCTAAATTTTGATACTGATTATATCTTTCAAATGCAGACTCTTTTGCTTTTTTAGCATAAGGAGCAGATTCTGGAAATCTATCCATTAACTGACTCATTCTTATATCAATAACTTCATAACCCAATTGCTCAAGTTGTTTTTTCGTTGTCCTCTTTACAGTTTTGATTCCAGCCCCAATTGCACCACAGAAACCTATAATAAGCTCTTTTGATTGTCTCCCGGAGATAGTTTTAATTGAGCTAACATTTGATGAGTTCGTGGCTATTGTTTGTGGTTTTGGTTTAACAGACAAAGTTGACATAACGCATTTCCCTATATTTGCATATAGGGAAATGTATTACAAATAGGCAAATTTACCAATAAAATTTATTGGCATTTTCGATGATAGCTTGCTCAGCTTTCTTACGCTTATCAACATTAATTTTGCTCTGAGATTTAAACAAAATAATGTTATTTTCCGGTTTAGGCTTAACCGAAGAAGTTTGAGAATTACAAACGTTGTTTTGGGGTAAGTTTGTCATTTTTTCCTCACCGGCCCTTATTTTGGGGGCATATGGTAATTGTTTTTAATTATTTTTCAAACTTGTTTTTAAGCTAGCACTAGTTTGCTTTTTCAGCAATTATTTTCTGTAACCAATGCTAGATCTGTAAAAAATCTCACTGCTTTGTCAAGATCTTCTCTTTTTACTAAATGTGCATTTTTTGGATCAAAGCTCTGGCACACTTGATGAACGGCATCCCCGCGCATTTTTAGCCATTTATCTAACCTTTCTCTAGCATCTTTTGGCGTGTAATTGTTCCAGCGCCAAGATTCTGTAATATCCACACCCAAAAATTCGACGAACAGCTTTTTCACTTTTTCAGATGTCGGGTTATGTAAGCGGTTAATTTCGTGATCCAGCCTGCGTCGAATATACGCCTTGGTAAATTCATCTTCTGAATTAGCTAACTTGGCGTCAACCTGCTCAACGGCAAAGGCTTCAATATAAGTTTCCCATGCAGTAGTCGTCATTACTAAAGCTGCGCGTTTAAGCACTTCGTATTGCTGGCGTTGTTCTGGTGATTCCAAATTGTCGAACAGCTGTATCAGCTTGGCGACATCTTGCATGCCGGTTTCGAAAATGGCGTAAGAACGGCTGGTCATAACTTCCCTTTACTGCTTATGGCACTAAGTCCTTTTAATGTAATGGCTTTAAACTAAGCCAGACAGCGGAAAAAGCAAAGCACTTTTTGGTACAGGGGTAAGCAAGATGTAGCAAGGCCCCGAATTTCAGGGACCTTGGATTGGGTAGGATTACTGCAGTTTAAAAGCGTCTGGCATTAAAGCCTGTTTGGCGAAGCGGCTAATGCCATCTTTGTCGTTGTGGTCCAGGGTTTGCACGCCAAAGGCTGCCAGTTCGCGCTCTACTTCTTTAAATGCGCCGAGCAATTTGCAGTCGTTACTGGTTGGCCCTTGTAATGGCAGCAGAATATGCTCCTTGTGCAACACATTATGATTTACCAGCCGGCGAAAGCGGCCAAGCCATTGCTCAGCATGGTCAAACACGCGAATAGCGGTTTGGTGACGAAAGGCTAATGGCCTAATCACAAAAACATCGTTGGCTTTCGCCACCAACGGCAACGTCACTTCAATAAAGTTGTCGTGAATTTTATCCTGCTTAAAATGCGTTAGCTTTTCATCTTTTAACTGCTGTCGAATTACCTTAACCATCAGGCTTTCCTGATACTCTTCGATCAGGAAAGTACGGTGTACTAACCGCTCAAACAATTGTTCAAGCACGGCCGCTGGCTTTTGCTCCAAATATAAAGAACGCAGTTCAGAGTAGCGTATCAGGGTTTCTCTTGGCCGCACCACTTCCTGCATCTGCTGCGCTAACTCTTTTGCAGTAAGCCGGGTGACATAAGTTTGTAGCCTTTGCAGCTCTTGTTCTACCGTTTGCAGTGTGGCTTTGTAAAGCTTGCCTTCAAGGTCTTCAAAGAAGTCTGTTACACGGGCAAAACGGCTTGGTGCCAGACGAAAATCGAACAGGCCTAATTCCGGGGCGCACAGCACTATGCCGACGTTAGCAAATTCGCCCGTCTCAACATGAGGTAAAAACCGTACTATTGCATACTGATACAGTGTTTTCATATCAGTACCTCCCAAAATTCGTCGCTGTTAAACAAAGATAGTGTGTCGTTTATTTCTGCCAGATAACCTGGCGCGTCTTCCAGCCATACAACCGGTAAAGTGGCAGCATACTGGGCCAGCCCTTGCAACGCAATGGCTAGTTTCGCACTGTAATGCGCTTGCCAGAGTGCATCATGTTGTGAACCAAACCACGCATTGTAAGCTACGTGTAGCTTGGCATTAGCTTTGAAATTATAGCCGCTATCAAAAGCTAAATTATGGTCCAACACTACATATTGCTTTGACGCTGCGCGATAAAATAAGTTTGGGTTGCCGCCGCTTTCCGTCATGGTGCGATCTTCATTTCTAATCCAGTAATCAAACAGAAACAGATCTCGGGCGCATTGCTCTGGTATAGAGACTGCACTGGTTGCTGTTACTTCTAACAGGTCAGGTATCAGCTCTGACGCAAATACTATGCTATCGCCAGCCCCAAAACACGGCTGGCACCCTCATCGAAACGTAATAATCCTTGCGGTAGATGGGCGCAACAGTGTGCAGGCACATTCAGTTGCAAAGCACTGCCAAGATAAGCACACACTGCTTCATTGATTAAACCCTTGGCACCTGCCTGAGGCCCTTTTACGTAGTAGCGCTTGTTGTCAGATAAACGGCACAGATAAGGTTCAGTTCGGCCCTGACTGGCTTTTTGCTGGATTTCAATTACATCAAGCACCTAAACCCTCCGAAAGAGTTGTTTATACACACTGAGTTGAAAACAGCTTTTAACTTAGTCAGTTAATTAACCGCTGGCAAGACGGAAATAAAAAAGGCCATCACAGTAAGCTGTTGATGGCCATATTATTTTTAAGTGTAAATTATTCTACCGTAACACTCTTTGCCAAATTACGCGGCTGGTCTACGTCGGTGCCTTTGATAATGGCAACGTAGTAGCTAAGCAGCTGCAGTGGCAGGGTGTAGACGATAGGTGCCAGGATGTCGGCGACGTGCGGCACGTTGATAACGCGCATGGTGGCATCAGACTGGAAGCGGGCGTCGGTGTCGGCGAAGACGTACAGAATACCACCACGGGCGCGTACTTCTTCAACGTTCGATTGCAGTTTTTCTAATAACTCGTTATTTGGTGCCACCACGATAATCGGCATTTCTGCGTCAATCAGCGCCAGCGGGCCGTGCTTTAACTCGCCGGCGGCATAGGCTTCGGCGTGAATGTACGAGATTTCTTTTAGCTTTAATGCGCCTTCCATCGCGATGGGGTACTGATCGCCACGGCCTAAGAACAAGGCGTGATTTTTATCGGCAAATTCTTCTGCCAGCGCTTCAATTTGTGGTGCCAGGCTTAAGGTTTGCTCCAGTTTAGCCGGCAGGCTCTTTAACGCATCGGTCAGCTCGCGCTGCTGCGCCGCGGTTAAGCCGTTGTACTTACCAATCGCCATGGTCAGCATGGCCAGGCCTACCAACTGCGTAGTAAAGGCTTTGGTTGAGGCGACGCCGATTTCGGCACCGGCGCGGGTCATAAAGGCCAGGTCTGATTCACGTACTAAGGATGAGCCAGCCACGTTACAGATGGTTAAGCTGCCTAAGTAACCGGCATCTTTAGCCAGACGCAGCGCGGCTAAGGTGTCGGCCGTTTCGCCGGATTGCGAAATACTGACCAGCAGGCTGTTTGGCTGCACAAAAGATTTGCGGTAACGGAATTCTGAGGCAATCTCAACGTTACAGGAAATGCCGCCTAACGACTCTAACCAGTAGCGTGCCACCATACCAGAGTGATAGCTGGTACCACAGGCGACGATTTGCACGTGTTTTACCTGTTTAAATAGCTCTGCTGCGCCGTTACCAAAGGTTTCGTCCAGCACGGAGTCGGCACTTAAGCGGCCTTCCAGTGTGTTGTTTATCGCATGCGGCTGCTCGTAGATTTCTTTAAGCATAAAGTGGCGATACTGGCCTTTGTCGCCGGCGTCGTAGCTAACATTCGATTCGTGTACTTCACGCTCTACCGGATTGCCGTCTTTATCGAAAATGGCCACGCTGTGGCGGGTAATTTCGGCCACATCGCCTTCTTCCAGGAAAATAAAACGCCGCGTTACCGGCAGCAGTGCCAGCTGATCGGAGGCGATAAAGTTTTCACCTATACCTAAACCAATTACCAGCGGGCTGCCGGAGCGGGCCACTACCACGCGGCTGCTGTCGGTTTTATCCAGCAATACCGTGCCGTAAGCGCCATGTAACTGCTTAACCGTGGCTTGCACCGCCGCTAACAGTGAACCGGCGGCTTTTAACTCTTCTTCCACTAAATGGGCGATAACTTCGGTGTCGGTGTCCGAGGTAAACACATAGCCTTTGGCTTTTAATGCTTCACGCAGTGGCGCGTGGTTTTCGATAATGCCGTTATGCACCACAGTAATATTGCTGGACACATGCGGGTGAGCATTGCGCTCGCTTGGCTCGCCATGGGTGGCCCAACGGGTATGAGCAATACCGGTACCGCCCACAACCGGGCTTGCTGCTACCGCGTCGCTGAGCTCTTTCACTTTGCCTAAACGGCGCAAACGGGTGAGGTTGCCCGCTTCGGTAACCACGGCCACACCGGCTGAGTCATAACCGCGGTACTCGAGGCGACGCAGGCCTTCTACCAGAATATCTACTACATCACGCTGCGCTACAGCGCCAACTATGCCACACATAAGCTCTCTCCAAATAGTCCGTTATCAGTATGTATTTATGTCAAAGGCCGCTAAGTTATCCGGCAACGCGGATTACCTTCACACCCTGTTGTTCAATTTGTGCGGCATCGGCCGCGGCTAAACCTTCATCGGTAATCAGTACCTTTACCATGGCCCAGGGCAGCTCAAGGTTATGTATTTTGCGCCCCAGTTTGTCAGACTCCAGCATGACGATGACTTCACGCGCCACTTCGGCCATCACCCGGCTTAAACTGTACAGTTCATTATAGGTGGTGGTGCCGCGCGTTAAGTCGATACCGTCGGCACCGATAAAAAGCTGGTCAAAGTCGTAATTGCGTAGCATCTGCTCGGCCAGCTGGCCCTGAAAGGCTTCAGACTGCGGATCCCAGGTACCGCCGGTCATCAGCAGCGTAGGCTCGTTTTCCAGCTCGCGCAGCGCATTGGCAATAGCCAGCGAGTTGGTCATTACCACCAGGCCGCGCTTAGTTGCCAGCTCAGGCAATAGCGCGGCGGTGGTGCGGCCGCTGTCGATAATAATGCGGTAGTGATCTTTAATCAGGCCGGCAGCGGCTTTGGCAATGGCTAACTTTCGCTTTGAAACTTTTTCCAGGCTTGAATCGCTGACAAAATCTTGCGGTACCGGTACAGCGCCACCGTAACGGCGCAGCAATAAGCCTGCTTGCTCCAATACCGTCAAATCTTTGCGGATAGTGACTTCTGAGGTATTAAATTGCTCGGCCAATTGCTCTACCGACAGTTCGCCCTGCTGCTGAAGCTGACTCACAATTAAATGCCGTCGTTGTTGAGTGTTACGTTTATTCATAACTTCCGCTTATGTTTCGTTTCGAAAGTTATTTTAACGTTGTTTGTTATTTTTGCAAGTTAGCTGTTGCGACCAGCATAAATATTTAGCGGCAAACGTATAAAGTACTGTAAACCTAAACCCGGTGGGCTGCTGACAGTAATCTGGCCTTTTAACCGCACTGTGACCAGATTATACACAATATGGCTGCCCAGCCCGGTACCGCCCTGATGCCGCTTGGTGGTAAAAAACGGATCGAATAGCCGTGCCAAATCAGCCTCATTCATACCGCAGCCGTTGTCGTAGAACAGTAATTGCAGCTGGCCCTCAACCAGATGTAATACAATCGAAATTTTTGGCGCGGCTGTTGCCTGCAAGCCATGATGTAGGCTGTTTACCACCAGATTAGTAATAATTTGCGCAATAGCGCCGGCGTCGGTATGCATAGTGAGGGTGTCGGGTGTGTCCAGCTCGACACTACAACCAATTTGGCGCAGCTTGGGTTGCAGCGACAGCAATACGTCCCGCAGATAAGCCACCAGCTCGATGTCGCGCACACTGTCACTGGACTGATCGACCGACACTTGCTTAAAGCTTTGCACCAGATCGGCGGCACGGCGGGTATTGCTGTGCAAAATCTTCAGGCCATCGGAAAATTGCTGTAAAAAGCGTTCAAACTGGCTTTTTTGAATGCCACCCTGCTGATAACTGCTGTTAAGTAACTCAAGTTCATTGTGTAAATGGCTGGTAGCCGTAACACAGATACCAAGCGGGGTATTAATTTCGTGCGCTACACCGGCAACTAAGGCGCCGAGCGACGCCATTTTTTCCTGCGTAACCAATTGCTGTTGAGCCGTTTTCAGCTCGGCGTATGAGTCTTGTAATGCCTGGTGCTGGGTTTTAATTTCTTCGGTACGAGCCAGCACTTCGCGCTCCAGTTGCTGGCGGTGACAACGTTCATTATCAAAACGCCAGAAAATAACGCCACCCACGGCGGCCAGGGTCAGCGCAACTGACAAACTAAGAAACCACCAGCTTAGCCACCAGGGAGGGAGTACCGACACCTGCAACGTAAGCGGCGGCTGCCAGACGCCGCCCAGATAACGGGCACTTAACTGAAACTGATAGTTACCGGCCGGCAAACGGGTGTAGGTTGCCACCCGGTTGTTTGCACTGATCCCCAGCCAATCCCGGTCGAAACCTTCTAAGCGGTAACGATATTCTAATTGCTGCGGCTGTAAAAAATCCGGCGCGGAAAAATGTAAACTGAACATATCCTGCAAATGGTTAAATGTCAGCTGCTTTGTTTGGCTTAACGCCTGGGATAACAGGCTGTCGGGGCCGGGCAACACCGGTTGATTAAACATACTCAGTTGATACAACATTAATGCCGGTGGTGGCAGCTGATGTTTGGCCAGCTGTAAAGGGTAAATATCCAGCCCTTGCCGCCCGCCGCGATACACATTTCCAAATGCAACCGCACTGGCAGCAATCCAGGTCGCTTCCTGCACGCCATGGCCGGCCGTCAGTTGTATAAAGCCCTGGTTCGCCGCCGACCAGACAAAACGGTACATCAGATTAAAGGCGGTTGCCTGTTGCAATTCGCTATCTGTGTCTTCAGCGCCGCGGTACGCTTTAAAGCCCAGGATCCGCTGCGGCTGTGTCGGGTGGCGTAATACCCGGTGATTAAGGTTGCCGGCGCGGACAAATAAATGGCCATTTTCTTCCAGTAGTGCCTGCACCCCGTTGTAGACCGGGCCCTGGCCTGCCGGCATGGCCTGATGCCAGTGCTGAATAGTGTCGAAAGAGGCTGAGATACGCGCTAAGCCCTGATCGACGGAACCCAGCCAGATATCACCAAACTGGTCCTCATACAGTACCGTTACCACATGAAAAGGCAGTGTATACGCCGGGTTTTCCGGATGAAAATGCGCCAGCAATTGCCAGCGGCTATCCATCACAAAAACGCCATCCGTGCGGCTGCCCAGCCAGATGCGCTGGCGGGAATCACGGTAAATAGCGCTGATGTGCGGCTGGCGTGGTACCGGCAGCTGAAACGGCTGCCATTGCTGATCCGGCATTAGCCGGAACAGCCCATGATCGGTACCCAACCAGAGTGTATCATCCAGTTGCTTAACTACCCGTGCCAGCGACGGTGCTATGCCACTGGCCGGTTGCGGCAGGGGCCATTTTAGCAACTCACCACTTTGTGGATTGTACCGCGCCACCCCAGACTCCCGGTTTGCCAGCCAGATGCGATCCGGCGCCACCGCGTCTATACCAAATACATCATTGCTGCCAAGTAAACCGTCTTTATCCGCCACAGCCGGTAGTACCTTTACCTTGCGGGCAAAAGCGCTAAGCTGGCTAAAGCCGGTTTGGCTGACAAACCATAAACTGTCGGCGTTATCCAGATACATGGCCAGAACGGCATTCGTTTGCAAGCCATACCTCAGCATCGGCTCATGGCTGAAATGACGCCAGATACCGCTTGCGCTGTGGTAATGCCAGACGCCACTGTCATAAGTGCTAAGCCAGAGTCCGCCCTGCTTGTCTGCTAATATATCGGTTAACTGGCTGTGTTGTAGTTCGGCCGGTGCAGCAAAACGCTGCAGGCTGTCATCGGCCTGCAGTAACCAAAGGCCGGCACCAAAGCTGGCAGCCGCCAACTGGCCCGATGGCAGCCAACGTAAACGGGTAAGATGATCCAATGTCAGGGCAGAGTTATGTTGATGCCAGTGAGTCAGTTGGCCGTTAGCAAGTTGCACTCTGACTAAACCGGCGAAATCGTTACCGGGCCGCCGCTGCGGCGCTTCACCCAGCGCCAGGTACAGGTTGTCGTTATGCACCAGCAGATGATTAATATAACGAAACTCGGCCAGTTGTTCTGGCATAAAAGACGCCAGCTGTGCGTTATCCGCTGTCAGCCTGGCTACACCGGCACCGTAACCGGACACCCACAGCTGGCCGTTCTGATCTAATGCTAAAGCGGTAATTTCGCTACTGCCATGACCGTCAGGCCAGGGATAGCGGCGAAACTGCTCGGTAACCGGGTCAAGCCGGTTTAAGCCGCCATAACGGGTACCTACCCACAACATACCCTGATTATCGATCAGCAGGCTGGTGATCCAGTCCGACGACAGCCGGTTTGGGTTGCTACTGTCGGCCGGATAGTGCTGCAGGGTTACGCCATCAAATCGATACAAGCCGTGGTGCGTGCCCAACCATATAAACCCCTGGTTGTCCTGCACCATGCTGGTTGCAAAAGGCGAGACAGGCTGACGTTCAGTCAAATGGGTAAAGCGGGCATAAGCAGGAATGGCTGTGAGATCAGCCACACAGCGCCAGCTGCAAAACACCAGTAAACTCCAACATAACAGCCGTATCACTGGCTTCAATCCTTTGTCACAGCAGATTTGTTAAATTTTAGCCGGAGCTGGCTATAACGCCAGTGAGAAAAATTTAACCGAAGCATTGCAATTGAGAACTATTCGCATTATATTCTCAACCAGTGCGATGGAGCGCATGTAGTTCTGGCCCGGGATGGGCTTCTCTGGTCGTTGTTTTACTTGTCTTGCACGTTAAGGGGTGGGTTTTGCCACCCCTTCTTTTTATTGGAAGGTATTATGCTATCTCGCTGGCAAAGCGCGCTGGAGCGACTCCAGATCCTGCTGTTGTTATGCAGCGCGATATTCTGCCTGTACCAAGTTCCTGCCAATCTTAACCACACTGTACTGCTGTACGGCGTATTACTGCTGTGCACCGTTAGCAGCCTGCGCTTAAAAGCAGCCTGCCGCCCGGTTGCACCTTTGCGCGGCTTTGCCTGGCTGGAACAATACATGGCGCTGGCGCTGCTGCTCACACTGCTGTGCTGGTTTTACCTGCCACAGGCGCCATACGCTGATGCGGCTACAGCGTTATTGTGGCTGGCCTGTCAGCTGGCCTTAGCCGGGCTAGCAGTAAGACTGTTAATGGTATGGCGCCAACAACGCCAGGCTGCCAGCCACAGCTCAGCGCCGCATTGGCTTATCGGTTACGCCAGTCAGTCGGGTATGGCACAACAACTGGCCAGCCACAGCGCAACCCAGCTAATACAAGCGGGTATCCGGGTCACGCTGGCAGAGCTTAACCAGTTAACACAACAACAACTGCAGCAATATCAGAAGGCCTTGTTTGTTGTTAGCACCTATGGCGAGGGCGAGCCACCAGACAACGCCAGTCAGTTTTACCGGCTGGCGCAACACTGGCAGCACAATTTTCAGCAATTAGAATATGCGGTACTGGCGCTGGGCGATCGCGGCTACCAGCAGTTTTGTGCCTTTGGCCACTGGCTGCACGGCTGGCTGGCGCATAGCCAGGCCAAAGCATTGCAGCCATTACTGGAGCTGGACAGCAGCCAGCGGCAAAGCCCGGCCTTAAATCACTGGCAACAAATGCTGGTACAAATCAGCGGTGGCCACAGCCTTGTTACAGCAACACCCGCTACTAGCCAACCCTGGCAGCACGCACAGCTGCTTAGCCGTTATGTGGCAAACCCTGGCAGCAGTGGCGCACCCTGCTATATCGTAAAACTGCAACCGGCTGAACACAGCCAGTGGCAAGCCGGTGATTTAATCGATATCCAGCCGGAAAACAGCAAATGCCATGTCGCCTTATGGTTGACCAAGCACCAGATTAACGGCTGCCAAAGTGTCAGCTACCGTCAGCGCCAGGTGCCACTATGCTGGGCGTTGGCAGAGCTGCAGCTAGATCAGGTGCAGCCACCGGGTGCCGGCGAAACGCTGGCGGATTGGCTAACCAGACAACCCTTGTTGCCACTGCGCAGCTATTCGATCGCTTCGGTGCCGGCAGAGGGCCATTTAACGTTGTTGGTGCGCCAGGTGCAACAACCGGATGGCAGCCTGGGCGTAGGCTCTGGCTGGCTTACCGCCTGGGCCATGGAGCAGCAGCCGGTGCAATTGCGTTTGCGTAGTCACAGCAGCTTTCATCTACCGGATGATGACAGGCCAATCATTTTTATTGCTAATGGCACCGGCATTGCCGGTATCCGTGCTTTATTGGCCGAAAGAGCCCAACGCGGCCACAGCCGCAACTGGTTGCTGTATGGCGAACGCAAACAACAGTTCGACAGCTTTTTTGCCCGTGATCTGCAGCTGTGGCAGCAGCAAGGCATGCTCAGCCACTGCGACCTGGCCTTTTCACAAGATCAGGCAGAAAAACGCTATGTACAACACCTGCTAGCCGGGCAACAAAGCCGTTTACTGCAGTGGCTGGAACAAGGTGCGGCTATTTATGTTTGTGGCAGCCTGCACGGCATGGGCGATGGCGTGCACCAGGTATTGCTACAGGCAGTTGGCGCTGGCGGTTTAGCGCTGCTGCAACAGCAAGGCCGTTACCGGCGCGATCTGTATTAGTTTTTCCCGGGGGTAAAACTGATACGGCCTTGTTGCACTGCCATATTCAGCGGCATAGCGCTGATTAGTTTTACTGTCGGGTTAGACATATCCAGTTTATACACCGGATTATTCGCCAGATAGCCATTTACCAGTTGTAACAGCTCATTGCTTACCGGTGCCAGATTGCCGCGATAACCAGCGGCTTCAATGCCAGAATTCAGCAACTTTACCGAGCGCAAATAAATCGCCTTTTGCTCACTATCATAATATGGCACTCCTTCCACCTGCAGTTGCAGGCTGGCCGGATAAGTTAAACCAAATAAGGACAAAACCGCACTGCCGGCGGTATTTAGCCGCACAACGTCAGAGTTATCCGGGCCAATTTGCACTTGCATAGTGTCTACCTGCATTTTCAGCGGAATACCGGCAACTCGGGCCTGCCGTGTTAACTTAGAAATTTGCTGACGCAACAACTGCTCTACGTCAGTCTCGCTTACGGTATAGGCCGACATCTGTTGCAACTGGCTGCAGGCAGCAATAAGCAAGACGCAGGCTAACAAAACAATTTTTCTCATAGCTATAACGGCCTTTTAAACAGGTTTGGGCTACCGCTGTGACAGCCTCTGCTGAAAACTAATTTAACATCGCAACTTACCTGGTGCCAGCTGACTTGTTGCTGAACCAACTGTGCTCCACGTGAAACACCGCAGACCAGCATGTAGCACCCAGCGGCATGAAGTTATGTTATGCTCTGCGGCGATTCATTCGAGGTTTCACAACTTATAACGATAACTTTTATAACGAGAAGAGTATGGCGCTAATACTTAAACTGATTGCCGGTATTGTACTGGGTATGCTGTGCGGGCTGTATGCTCCGCATGATTTAACCCGCCTGTTAATTACTTTTAAAGGCCTGTTCGGCGAGTTATTGTTTTTTACCGTTCCGCTGCTGATTTTATTCTTTATTACCAGTGGTATTGCTGCATTACCGCGCAACTCGGGTAAATTACTCAGCCGCACTGTTGGCTTTGCCTACTTATCCACCATCATTGCCGGCACCCTGGCCTTTTTGGTAGCCAGCGTGGTTGTGCCGTTACTGACGCAAGCTAACAGCGCGGCCACTGGCGCTGATGTTGCCCATTTAACCGCCTTTATTGAGATGGATATTCCACCGGCGATCAGCGTAATGACAGCCTTAGTGTTAGCCTTTATTTTTGGTTTGGGTATAGCGGCCACTCAGGCGCAGCAGTTAAAGCAATTATCGGATCAGGGCCGGGATGTTATTCAGCTGATGCTAGAAAAGGTCATTATCCCGTTGCTGCCTGTCTATATCGCCGGTGAGTTTGCCCAAATGGCTGCTGCAGGTACCGTTTTTGCTACATTAAAAACCTTCGGCATAGTGCTGTTGCTGGCTGTAGCTATGCATTGGGTGTGGATTATTACCCTTTACAGCATCGCTGGTATTAAAGCCGGGAAGTCACCTTTTGCGCTGATTAAAAACATGCTGCCAGCCTATTTTACTGCGCTTGGTACCATGTCCAGCGCTGCCACCATACCGGTATCACTGCAGGCAACCAAAGCCAATGGCGTTAAACCGGATGTCGCTAACTTTACCGTACCTTTATGTGCAACTATTCACCTGTCAGGCTCTACCATTACCATAGTAAGTTGCGCTATGGCAGTAGTAACCATGGTTAACGGCCTGGAAATGCCGTCGTTTTTCACCGTACTGCCATTTATCTTTATGCTGGGCGTTGTGATGCTGGCAGCACCGGGTGTACCAGGCGGTGCCGTAATGTCGGCAGTGGGTTTGCTGGGTTCCATGCTGGGCTTTGGTGAAGCGGCAATAGCGCTGATGATAGCGTTGTATATGGCGCAAGACAGCTTCGGTACTGCCTGTAACGTTACCGGCGATGGCGCTATAGCCGTGCTGGTAGATAAAGCGGATTAGCCGTTATTAATTATACCGGTTGCAATTTCCGATCCGGGATCCCAACCTACTAATCATATTGAACCTAAACAAAACAGCCCGCAAATGCGGGCTGTTTTTTAACTCACTTTTTAATTTTTACCGGCCGTTGCCAATCGGCAATATGCCGCTGTTTAGCGCGGGCTACCACCAACTCACCATCTGCAGCGTCACGGGTCAAGACCGAGCCAGCTCCAACAGTGGCGTTTACGCCAACGGTTACCGGCGCCACTAAGGCGCTATTGGAGCCAATAAAGGCGCCGTCTTTAATAGTGGTGACAAATTTATTTGCGCCATCGTAGTTGCAGGTAATAGTGCCGGCGCCAACGTTCACTTTACTGCCGATCACCGCATCACCCAGGTAGGTTAAATGGTTGGCCTTAGAGCCCTTACCCAGGGTGGTTTTTTTCATCTCAACAAAATTGCCAACATGGCTATCGTCAAGCATAACGCTGTCTGGTCGCAGACGGGCGTAAGGACCAACTGAACAATTTGCACCGACGTTGGCTTTTTCAATCATCGAATTTGGCTTAATTTCGGTGTTATCGGCAACAACACAATCTTTTAAAATACAGTTGGCGCCAATGGTTACGCCTTTACCCAGAACAACTCTGCCTTCAAATATCACGTTAATGTCGATCATCACATCATTGCCAACGCTAACTTCTCCACGCACGTCAATCCGGGCCGGGTCGCGTAAGTTAGCACCCGCCAGCATTAGCTCCTCAGCCTTACGTAGCTGATAAGCCCGTTCCAGCGCCGCCAGTTGCACACGATTGTTAGCGCCTTCCACTTCCATTGCGTTATGTGGCTGCGCTGTAGCAATGTCTACGCCTTCACTGTGCGCCATGGCGATAACGTCGGTTAAATAGTATTCGCCCTGCGCATTACTGTTAGATAAACGACCCAGCCAGTTTTTCAGCTGCTTGCCCGGTAGCGCCATAATGCCGCTGTTAATTTCAGTGATCTGCAGTTGCTCGGGCGTGGCATCTTTCTGTTCAACGATGCCGACAACTTTACCGTTGTCGCGCACAATGCGACCATAGCCGGTCGGGTTAGCTAAGTTAACTGTCAAAATTGCCAGGCCATTGGCCGGTTTAACGGCCAGTAATTGTTGCAGGGTTTCTAAACGGGTTAACGGCACATCGCCATATAGCACTAACACGGTGTCGTCATCAGCAATATTGGGTATAGCTTGTGCCACCGCATGGCCGGTACCCAGCTGTTCAGCCTGTAATACCCAATGCAGCTGTTGGTCGCCCATCGCAGCTTTTAAGGCGTCGGCACCATAGCCGTATACCAGCTGCGGTTTCGCCGCACCCAAGGCGCGGGCAGTGTCAATTACATGCTGCACCATTGGCCGCTCAGCCACTTTGTGCAATACCTTAGGTAAGTCTGATTTCATCCGTGTGCCTTTACCGGCCGCCAGAATCACTACATTTAATGCCATAAAAGAAAAACCCCTGTCATCCTAATAGCGCTATTCTACTGAATAACGCTACAGATTACAGGGGCAGGGTGAAGATTGGCTGAATGTTTACATTATAAGCAGCTAATTAAAGTGCTCTACCTTGTAGCCTGCTTTTTTCAGCAACGCCAGTACGCTGTCATTGCCAGCCAAATGACCGCCGCCTACCAACACCAGCTCTTTACTGCTATTGCCAAACATCTGCTCTATTTTTGGCAGCCAGGCGGTATTGCGCTGCACGAACAGCGACTGATATAACACCGGATCTAAATCGCGGGCAGGTACGACAACTAGCTTGTCCAATTCAGTCATATCACCGGCACGCCAGGCCGCAATCATGGCATTAAAGTAATTTTTAAAATCCTCTACCTGTACCAGATTCATTTTTATAAAGGCATCTTCATAACCCTCGCCCATATTGGCCAGCAGGTTAATTTGGCTTTCGACGCTTTCCAGATATGCCAGCGTTTTGCCATCGGCCTTAGCCCGCTTATCAAAATGGCTGTCTACGCCGTCGCCGGCCATTTGCGCTTTCATCATTTCCAATGCCAGCATTTGCAACATCACAAAACCAGGTTTATAAGCATCCAGCTGTGTTAGCTGGATGCCATAAGGGGTAAAATAATCGCTTAACTGCTGATACACCTCAGCCGACAACACCTTAGATAAACTGCGGCCATCGGTGTAAGACATAGCTTTTAGCATGGCAGTTTGCAGCTCGGTATCGGTTTGCTCTGGCATCTTGGTTTCCAACACCAGCGTGTCAGTTGCAGCATAGGCTTGATCAAACTCTGCCGGTAATGGAAAGGCAGACTCGGGTAACAAATGCACAGTACCGCCAATATACAGGTAGTCTCCGCCTTTACTCACTTTCCACATTGAAGTTTCTGCCAGCGCCGGCGCAGAAGCCAACACCGAACCTAACAACACCACAGAACAAGTTGCTTTAAAAATCTTATTGAATGTCATTTTGTTACCCTTTTATGTTTTTATTTGATAAAGCTAATTGCCGATAAAGCCGCTGTTGCTACAGCAGCTGTTTGATCGATTCAGCCAAACTTTGCAGGGTCTGGCTTACCTGCTGCTTAATATTACTGCTTAGCTGCTGCTGAAATTCATTGAGCATGTGTTCTGTCACATCGCTAACATTCTGCTGCACTTCAGTTTGTATAGGTTGGCGGCTGTCAGTTGGTTCTGGCTGTTGCGCCAGCGCCGCTGAACTGGCCAGTAAGCCCGCTAGTATAATTACAGTGTTAACAGTGGTGTTAAATTTAGTCATTTTGCTATTCCTTCTGGTTCAGTAAGTATGTTTGTCTGTCGACAACAGCGGACTCACTGCCTGTCCGTTTCGTTGTTGAGCTCACTGTAGGCGCTGAGCAGAAAAAAGTCGCTTATCAGAAGCTAAGCAATTTATTGCTAATAAAACCACCACTAACTAACTGTATTTAAATCAAATATTAATTCTTATCTAAACCTTATGATGCTTTCATAAGGTTTTTATGTTGCAACCAGAATTGTGTTGAATCAACTTTTACATCTGTTAAAGTTACAACCAGTTTAAAACAACAAGAATAATTAACATATGCAAAAGTTTCAGCTGGGCCCCTGGACTTTTATCCCGGCCGATTTCAGCATTTATGATGGCGACAAGCGCACAGAACTGGAACCTTTGTTATGTAAACTGCTGCAATGCTTTGCCGCTAACCCCGGCACTATAGTGCCGCGCCAGCAGCTGGTTGAAACCATCTGGCAACAAAGCTTTGTTGATGACAACGCAATAAACCGTGCTATTTCAGAATTACGCAAGGCACTGCAACATGATAGCCTGAGCGAATCACCAATAAAAACGCATCACCGCAAAGGCTATAGTCTGCAGCTTACTGCAGCAGTTAACAACCTTACAGTTGCAGCACAACAAGACACGCCAGGCTTATCAAGCAGCATAACCTTGCCCGAACGCCGGCATTTACATATTGCAGCTATGGTTACCGCGCTCTTGGTGCTAGTTAGCCTTGCATTTTTTGGCTATAAGATGCTGCCAGACCCAACCACTCAGCAACCGGCCGTTGCAGCAAAAAGCGCCGCCGCCCCCACCGAACTGACCATTAGCAGCCAACAAAAAATAACCTGGTTTAAAGGTATCGAATCACGGCCGCTGGTGTCGCCGGACAAACAGCTATTGGCGTACAGCCACTCACAACCTGACGGCAGTATCCGCACCATGGTACGCAAACTGGGTATTAACACCGGCAATCTGTTACAGGAAGTGGCGCTTGAAGACCTAGGCAAAATTTACAGTGTGCAAACCTGGCAGCCACAAAGCAGCAAACTATTAGTGCAGGTCGTTACTGAAGATGGCAGCCATTGCGAGTACCAAAGTTACGACTTTAGCCAGTTTCCGGCTTATAACCTGGCGCCTTTAGCCAGCTGTAACGGTATGACGCTTGGCACTGCACAGGTGAGCCTGGATGGCGAGTGGTTGTATTACAGTAAAAGCAAAGCCGGTATATATTCTGGCAATGCTTTATTAGCGCAGAACCTGATTAACGGTAATGTGCAAACGCTGCTAGATGCGCCTTCGGCAGGTTTAGGCGTGACGTTGCTGGCATTGTCGGCCGATGGCAGCAAGTTGGCTTATATTCTGATGCCGGAATCGAACAAGCCGGACATTTATATTTATGACCCGGCCAGCCGCGAGCATAGCCGCGTAGCCAGCCTGTCAATGCCGATATTACTACTGGGATTAGAATGGAGCGCCGATCAAAGCAGTTTACTGTTGCCAGGCGGCAACGGCATTTTGCAAGTTAATCTGGCCGATAAAAGCCGCAGCCTGCTAAAGCTGCCGGACGATGTCATCGTTGGTGAGTTGTCTCTGCTAACAGAAAACCAGGCGTATACTTCACCGATGACCGCCAACACCACTACTCAGGGCGGTATGCAGTTAATCAAGGTGACCAATGCTTTTGATGCCAGCAAGCGCCAGATAAGCTTTTTAAATAACGCCGCCGGCAGCGACATAGCTATTGCAATATCGCCAACTGATGCCAACCGCTATGCCTTTGCCGCAAACTGGACCGGCAACTGGCAGCTGTGGCTGCACACCGATGGCCAGAATAAACAACTAACTGAGTTAACAGCAGATAATCAACCGGTCAATGGCATTAGCTGGTCGGGCGATGGTCGTTATATCGCTTTTGTACAGCACGGCAATCTGCATTTATATGATACCCAGCGTAAGCAGTTAATAACCAAGCTGGAAAACAACAATATTGGCCAACCTGTCTGGCTGCCTGACAACAGCGGTTTAGTGCTGACACGACTGCAGGAAAACAGTCAGAATTTGTGGCAATTTGACCTGATTAGTAACGAGTTAACTCAATTGACCTTCTCAGCCGGTAGCTTTGCGCAATATGATCAGCACGGCGTGTTGCATTATCACCGCGACGGCAAGTTGTATCGCTACGTCGACGGTACAAAAAATGACATTGAAGTTAACAGTAGCAGCGACAACAGCTTTGTCGGTGTGTGGCTATTGCAAAGTGGATTGCAGTATCGCTTTAGCATGCTGGGCCATATAGAGCAGTTTAATGCAGTAAGTGGTGAAACCCGTAAAACCCAGTTGCCTCAGCGCTTAATTTCGTTGCACCCAGACCCGCACAATCCGGATAATCTGTATGCTACTGTCTTTGTCACTCCCGAGTTAGCACTGGAGTTTATTCAGTGGCAGACTGAAAAATAACAGCCAGCTTAATAGCGATAATCAGGTGACGGAAGCGACTTAGTTAACAGGGTGGCAATAGCCATAGATTAGCTAAGTTGCGTTGCAGTGGCATCAGATAAATATTGCTCTCAGCGAGTGGATTAAGCAAGTTTGCTTGGTATACATCAATAAACTCCAACCCCAAACTAAGGCGTTTTGTTCCCGGTAGCTTCACCAGTGATCTGAGCTTAGCCTCTGCTTGAACAGTATTATGCATGACCAGTACCCGCTCACCCAAACACCACAAATCCTGATTGGGCACTAAGTATTGATAATAATGCTGTGCTGATTCCCGTACCAGGCTAACCAATTCTGGTTGTAAATTTTGCCGGTAGAATATCCAACCAGCATACGGAAGTGGCTGTTCTGCTGCTTGCAACCTGTCTTCTTTGGTGACATAACTACCTGATGCGAAAAGCAATGGTTGCTCTGACTTTATCTGAAGCACTGCGACTGCCTGTTGGTGCAACTGAGCCGGTTGCCGCAGCAGTTTAAGTCGCACAGCGGGTAGTGGCAGAATAACGACAACAGTAACAATCAACAATCCCAGCATCCATCCGCTAGTTTGCCATAATCGCCACCGATTAAACCGAAGCATCAGCACCTCAACTGTTTTGGTAGGTGCCGCAGTTCATGCTTTGCTACTTCAGCCAAGAACGATAACACAAACTGATGATAGTCCGGGCGCAGTGGTATAACCTGCACTAGCGGCGCAGCAGCAGCAAATCTAGTTTCACTGCCAGCTCCCGTGACTGACCACACGCTGCAACTAAATAGTAAAACAACGCAACCCACTACTGCACGCATAGGCGTTCCTTATATATTGACAGCAGCAAGGCCGACAAGGTCTGGCACTTTAATTTGGTTCTGTTGTTGCAATTGACGGCGATACCAACTGGCAAAGCCAGCACTGTCTGCTTCTAACATGGTATAGTCTCCCGGCTGATAAAAGCGTGAACTGGTCCCCTGACGCGCCAACTCAATTATCTCCAGATCCTGTTGCACTGTGGTCAGCCAAAACCAGCTTACTTCAGCAAACTGATAATCTTTACCTTCAACCGCATCACCTGCTACAAACCAAGTTAGAATCAACTCGGTTTCATCTACACTAATTGGATTCAATCTCAGGCTATAGCCGTAGTCGTTATATATGTTCAGCAGCGTTAAGGGCCCAAGGTAGCCAAAGGTTTCGCCGCCATCGGCAACTTTTGCCTGCCCCATTAAAGGAGCAACCAGTTGACCTGTTTTAGACAAGGTTAAACTGACACTATCGACCGGCACCCGGTACATAACACTGAAATGTTCCTGCTCTGGCATTAACGATTGCCGTTCGCCAACCGGATGTCCCAGAGCAGCAACTTTTTCATACCAATCCTGTGCGACCGCCATATACTGTTCATGCTGTACTGCAGAAATAGTAGAAGTAATTTTTGGATGAACTGCCAGTTCGCACATTTCCGGATGAAGTACGCGACAGTGGTAACACTCAAAAAAATTGTCGGCAAACAATTTCCAGTTGCCTTTAGCGACAAAACGTTTGCTACCGGCAATTTTTGCTGCACTGGTGTTATGCCATGCCAGAAAAGGGGCAAACAATTCCGCTGAGGCAGAAAAAGTACTGTGTTCTGCCTGCAGGGAAGCAAAAATCAGTCCGGCTTCAACACGCACCGAAACCTCTTTTAAACGCGATTCACCAACCGTAATTCGCTTAGACGTGCAAGCCGTTGCCTGCTGCAGCACGCCAGTTAAGTCGTAACGCCATGCATGATAAGGGCAGGTAAACGCAGATTGCCTCCCGTGACTTTTGTTACATAACTTTGCTCCCCGATGCAGACAAAAATTCAGAAAGCCAGAAAAGCCCTGTTCGTTGCGTACAATTACAACTGACTCACCAGCCAACTGAAAAACTTTGTAATCACCAACAGCAGAAAAACTGGAAATGTGATCCAACAGCACCCATTGCCGGGCCAGTATTTTTAAATCTGCTTCAAAGTTTTCAACTGACTGTAGTTCGTGTCGGGAAAATGATGGGACACTAGCATCAAAATCTTGGTAATAATTTGCCATATAATCTCCGCTAAATATTTTAGTCTTTTTTAACCCAGATAAACATTTTGAATGCAACAAAACCCGACAGAACACACCAGCCAAGCAATGTTAAAACCGAGCCAGAATATAAAATTAAATCTCTACCAACAAAATAAACTGAATAAAACATATCTGAATACCCTCGTAACGGGGAGTTGTTTGAAACAAAATTCAGAAACTTGCTGTCAGATAGCACAGGGAAAAATATCCCACTGGTGAAAATCAAAGGGAAATAAACAAGATTTATCAAACCGTTTACTGCACCCACCGAGGTTAATCTAGATGCTAGCAGTACTCCCAAACTAACGAATGTAGCGGAGCCAATTGACACCATAAAAATAAACTTTAAGAAATATTCGGCAGAAAAATTAATATCCAGTTCGAATGTAAAATTAGATACAAGCAAAAAAAACAAAGCAAAAACATTAATAATTACAACCCGACTTAAAGTGAAGGCACTAATAAATACCGATTTACGCACAGGCATAACCTGAAAGAATTTCAATCCATCATTTTGCCGCAATTCAACTAATATCACTGAAAAACCAAACAAACAAATTGAAACAATATTTAAGCAAATTAGACCAATGGTTAACTGCCGTGCTTTTTGCAGCCACTTGACCTGTGATTTATGATCAATATTTTGCTCAACGTACCGCCATAAAACACTTTCACTGGGAACTAAAAACTGTTGATTCTGCCGTAGAATATTCAAAATCATTAGGGTTAAATCATCTGGAGACGATGCATAGTAGACATCAACACCTGCGCAGGATAAACCAACATCAGCGCAAGCACTAACATCAACAACAATATTATTGCGTTTAAAATCTGACAGAACATTTTCTAAACCTGATGATACGAAATTTACACTTGAATTGGTTAACTCTGGAAACACCTGGTCTATTCGTGAAGAAATATCAGTTACATCCATTCTTTCTTCGACCAGCACAACTATTCTCGGAAGCTCTACCGATTCATGCTTTCCCGAAGTTGACATGACTGTAAACAAAATTATAAATGGGAATAAAAACGTCCAGAATATTGCGATGGGATCTCGGCAAAATGTTTTCAATTCAATTTTGAAAAACTCAAGAAATATCTTCATGGCTGGCCACTCTAATTAGCGATCATGTCAGAAACAGAGCTTTCACAGAGCGCTATCTTTGAAAACAGCTCTGAGCCAAAATCATTTACCAAAGCATTAATGATATTTGTTCTGGTAAAAATAAGACCTTTGTTGTGTTGAGTAAGCTGAGCTCTGACAACAGAATCCATAACACGGGCTTTGCAGATGATTTCATCGGCTATACGGCTTTCATAACATTCAAACTCAATTTTATGTGTACCAACAAACTGCTTAACCAAGGCTGCAGCAGGAGCAAAGTGCACCACTTTGCCGGCCTGAAGTACCAGGGTACGATGAGACAACAGAATTTCGCTTTCCTGATGTGACACCATTAACACTCCGGCTGATTTACCAATGACCTGTTGTAACAGCTGGATAAAAGCGTTGCGGAATTCGGCGTCTAACCCGGTGCCAGGCTCATCCAGCAGGATGAACTCCGGCTGATGTGCAAATGCCAAATACAAATCAACACGTTGCTTCTGTCCCCGCGATAAACGCTCATATCGCATTGGCAGCAGCGCTTTTAACTGAAATAGTTCAGCGATATCTTTGCAGGACCGGCGGTAAACTACTTTGTGCAGGCTAATTAAGTCACTTACTAATAACTTTCGGTTGAACTGAGATTTCTGCAATTGCACACCAAGTTTCCGGCGCAGCTGAAAATCACGCTCATCCATGCAGGTGGGCTGACCAAACAGCCATACGTCACGTTGCAAAGTTGGAGCCATGCCCAACACTGACTCCAACAATGTAGTTTTACCGCTGCCATTAGCACCAACCACACTAACGCATTCCATTGGCTCTATAACAATATCAGCCAGATCCAACTTGAAGTTCTGCCGTGGTTTAGTAGCTATCCGCTTAATTTGCAAACTCATACCGTTGCCTCTCTTAACGATTGGCAACGCTGCAGCAATGGCTGAACTTCTGCTTGAAAGCGACTACTCAATTTTACAGAACTTAGTAAATGAGCTGCTCTTTGTCTGTTTTGCTCTATGTTTACTGGTGTATGCAGACAAAAGCTGGCATAGTCCAAATGCGCTTCATTGCCAACCCAGGGCGAAGCCAATCCTGCTTCATAACCGTTTACAACCTGTTCAAACCAATGAGCCTGTTGCAAAAAATCTTCACAGTAAAACGCATACAGTAGTGCCAGCCTGGCATTCAGATAGGCTGATTCGGCTGGACATCCCAATTGCTGCAGTTGTGCGCTGTACTGCTTAACCTGTCCACTATCAAACTCTTCTATCATCCGTTGGTGATGAAAATCACTATACATTTTGCTAAGTAGTAGTCGGGCGAGTAGTAACAAATGCTGTATTGCCGTTTCGGACGGGACTGCGGTAACTTTACTCAGCTCTGCGTAACAGCGTTGATATGCCACACTAGTGTTATTAAGACGATCCTGGCAAATCAATAATTCAATATCCGCCAGCTCTTGTAAAACTGTTGCTGCGTTACTCTGCACCGATAAGGCTAGCTCTTTTGGTGGCGACGTCAGGCTAAGGTAGGTTGGCAGTACTTCAGCTGCAGGATCAGCTAACAACCTAACCAAAGTGGCAATACCTGCTACAGTATTTGTAGCTACCAGTGTAGCGATCAGTAAAAATCCGGCTTGATAAATAAACTGCTGCTCAGCAGTTGAACTGGTGGTTTGTTTAAAAAGCACATCCTGATCAAAATGGGCAGACATTAACAGTTCAAGCTTAGGCTTAGTGCCAGAATAATAAGCCAGTTGCTGCCGCACCTGCTCTGGAGGTCCCAACAGAGCCACTGCCGGATACAGCGACCATTCCAGGTAAAGCGCTATTCCTTCTGACAAAACTCTATTTTTACACGGAAATACAACATGGGCTAATTCATGAGCTATACGTGCTGGTACCAGCTCTGGTGAATGTGGGTGATACTCAATCTGCACATAAGAAACGCCACTAAGCCTTTGATCAAGAAAAGAAAAAATACCTGGCATTAGCTGTATCACCAGCAGTTCTTTAAGCCCGGCAGGCTCTAGCTGCAACAAGAAATCCAGAATATGGTCTATCTGTTTACAAATTAGGCTAATAGCATTACTACCCATCTGCGCCGGCGCTAGCAGATAATAGCGTTCAAAAAACATGATCTGCTGTTGGCCAGTCTGCAATTGTTCAGCCATCACAGCAAATTGCAACGGATCAGGTAAACGCTTTAATATATTTAACGCTTGCTGCTGCGTTTTACCGCATCCGGTAACGGAGCTGTGCAGCAATTGTTGAATGACCAAATCAAAACGATAAGGATCGCGGGCTAATTCTATTTTCAACTGATCTAACGTTGGCGCGATAGTCATACTGCCGCTCCGCAATGCCCAATAAAAGCCATATGAACTGGCGGTTCAGCCAGTACATCGGTTTGCAGTAAGCTGGCTAAATGATTGTCCTGATAAGCCCCCCAGCACAGATTTCCCAGGCCTTGAGCTGTGGCAGTCAGCAGCAAGTTTTGCATCAAATGGCCAGCTTCCAGTAAAGCCAATCGGTAACCTCTGTCACCATACTTGGTCACTGTACGTTCAAAAACCGATGTTATAACCAGTGCACAGGCTATATGCGGAAAGTATTGAGTTGCTAGACATTGTGTTGCTAACTGAGCAATACCACTGGCATCAGCAATGGGATCCAAGCCGTGACGAGCGTTGTCATAGTGATAAAAGCCGGCTGCGAGCCCCTCAACATTGATCGCAACGACATACAACTCGCAGGGATACAAGCCACCACCCGAAGGGTAACTGCGTGATGCAAGTACTTCATCTGGCAATTGTCTGGATAATGGTCTTTTAATAGTGACACCAGCCGCAGCACCAAGCAAATCAGATAAGTCAGCAAAACTCAGCGCTTCACCGTTAAAATTATAAGAACTACGACGAGTTTTTAACGCTTCGGATAAAGGCTGTTTCAGCAATTGAATATCAGATAGCTGGATCTGGCGGAAAACATCATATTCTTTATAGTTACGACCTGTTTCCTGAATACATTTCAAGTCAGATAAATATGTGCGTATACGCGGCGTTTTCTTGATTAATTCTACCTGGGTATGCTTTGTTTGCTCGTGAAATACTGCAGCTTCTGAACCGGTCCAGTGATCTTCGGCAAACGAAGTTTTGTTTTTTCTAGCCAGTAATGACATGTCGTTATACCTCAGTGTTAAGGGAAAGGGTGGGGTTCAAGATTAAGCGAGGCTGGCAGTGATGTTTGCCAATAATCACATAATTGTCGCAAGCGACGATCGTCAAGAAATTCAGTACCTACACCTACATGCAGTGGCTGCAAACCCGGAATAACAGCTTTTACTGCATAGATACTCAGCTCAGTAAATTCCGGCTTGGAGATATCAACATAGCAGGACCGAAATCCAGCATTTGCGATTCTTTTTGTCAGTTCAGCCAGATGGCTGTCATGATCGGTAACTTTGAACTGATGACGAGACAGCTCGGCAGCATCCAGATCAGCGCCTTGTCGCAAGAAGGCGACATACTGATGATTTTCAGGCTGCAGGTAAAACCGGACATGATGTTCAAAATCACGTAATTGTTCGCGCGGCAAACTAGTTAAACCGCTGCGACGCATTTCAAGGATCCAATTGTACGTATGAAAAGCTTCAACTATGGCTTTTTCTGCCGCTACAGCTGCATTTAAATGTGTCGACATGCCAACTGCTAAACCCCGGCATTCTGGCAGTTGCAACAAACATAAAATTGACGGTACCTGTATATCTGTTTCCAGCCACAACAGATCCAGCGTTAAACCAGATCGTTCAATCATAGCTTCCAAAGCTGAGCCCGCAGGGACCAGTAATTCAGGTCGAATACGCCGTGGTGTTTTTTGTAATAACCAGTAACTGGTAAAAGCATCGCGCTCTATTACTTCGCGTAAACCAGTTAACGCAGCATGAGCAATACTTTCGCCAGCAGCCAAACCAGTGCTGATTTGAGGGAAAAACCGCTCTTGCCCAGTCAAAAAATGCTGATTTAACCAAACCAGTTGTGCAGGGATCGGCACTTGTTGCTGCGAGTTAAGGCATACACCATGCGCCCAGTGGATATCTGCCTCACTATCAACCGGCAGAAAAGGAAAGCTGGTCTGCTGATATTGCTCTTTTGAAAAAGCTATATAATCTGCCAACTTAATTGGTAGGTTACTAAAGCTTTTTTCACTGGCAACAAATGACTCATTAGCAAAGTGGTAAGTAGCTATATACCGCTCACAGGCTTCGCCAACCGTCGACCACAAGGCTTCCTCTTTGCTTAAACCGGCACCGGAAGCTATTGCCTCCATTTTTGGTCTGACGCCATGCTGTAACTGCAACAGGTAGTTAATGTCAGAACAACCTGCGGTGTAAATATGCAGTTCATGTTCAGAGGCTTGTAACGGCACCTCATGCAATCGGGTAATCACACCGGTTTTGCTATCGACCAGCTGATTAATCACGTTTTGGAGCTTTTCTGAAAGTTCGGTCTGGTTATGCAATCTCATGATTCTAACCTTACAGTAACGCGCGTACAGCGGCTTTGGGTTTCAAACGGTGCTGGCTGTAACATGCCGGACAATGAGGGATCCGTAAGACCGGACGTATATCCGTGGCATAATCAAGCAGGTTGATTTCAAGGACTTCGTTCACTAAACACAATTCGTAAGCTCTGTTGAAAAACTTCAATATCTGACTAATTATCTGAAAGCTAGCTGCTATGGCGTAGACTCCAGGTTTAGAGCGAGGTTTGATAAGGTTGCCATGTTGGAATTGGCTGGCGATAGTCTCCTCGACAAAATGCATGTTCGGAGCCAACCGATGCTCATAACAACTAAAGCAGCTACTTTCTCCCGGTATAACCAGAGGGCCAACTAAAGCAATGTGTTCATTTAACACAGCAAACAGCGCTGGCAGTTGTCGGGCTATTGCCAGAGCATTTATTTTTTTGTTTAGAGTAAAGTTCAGATTATCACTGCAGGTTATCAATAACAGTCGCTCACAGGCACTTTCTTCAGGGTTTTCCAGTACAGAAAAATCCAATGCCCGCAATTCAGCCACAACGCGGCTGAACAACTCACCCTGGCCAAAAATCGCCACACTGTTAGGTCGCACATTCTCATATCCAGCCAATGGGCCTTTTAACTCTCCGTCCTGCCCGGTGACTTGCAATAGGGCTAAGTCCAACATCATTTTGTCAGTAACGGCAAATGACTGAAGGCTGGCGAACTGGTGCTCTGTGAGAAATTCCAAGATGGCGTAGAAAGTCTCGAGGTCTGGATCTTGCTGTTGTAATAATTCAGCAAGCGTCCCGGTCTGAATAGCCTGCAACACTCGCTTTAAATTCTGGTTCTGTCCTTCAATAGTGATTTGATGAGCCAGGTTAGCCAAATGCACTTTATCCGGTGACACTTCGGTCACAGTTAAATTTGGATGCAAAAAATAATTCATCATTAGTACTCTTTTGACGCTAAAGAAAGTAGAAGCGGACTGTGCAGCAGAAATTACAATCTGATTCAGCTGTATAATTATTCAAACTGGCAACTAAAGCTGGCAAACACAGCTTGTTGTTGAGAAATAAAGAGATTGATTAGAGCATAAGAACATTTTTAACAACGCTCTAATCAATCCAATTGTTATGCCGGCCTGATGCTAGTACAGCAGCAGCTACCTGCCATCTTGACAGTGTTGCTTGCCTTACTGCTTAAGCTGTAAAACTGTAAATTTTTCATTTTTAGTCCTGTTCAAAAAACGATGAGTAAATTTTTACTCATCGTTCTGTAACATAGAGTACTGAGCAGTTATTGCTGATCTGCCCAGTCACCCCAGCAGCAGCAGCTGCAGCGGCCAGCCATACGTACAGCTTCTACTTGGTTTTTTTGCTCGTTTGCGTTGTAGAATTTTAAAGTTTTCATCTTAGTTTCCTTTTAGGTTTGATAATGGCCAGAAGCGGCCGTTTTTTTAAATGCACCGATGTTGCCAAAGCGACATGTTTAGGTGCAAATTCGCCAGTTGGCAGTAAAACTGCCAGCCACAGATTTAACTTTGCTCAGCGCTTACAGCTACTCAGCGCTGGATGCAGTGAAATCCGGGCGAATACAGGTACAAGTACAACGACCAGCCATATGAACTCGATATGGCTTGGCATTGTTCTTACTGGTGCAATAAAACTTCAGTGTCGAAACTCGCATTTTCAATTCCTTAGCTAGTCTGTTGTGGTGTGAGTGTTTTCTATCTGCAGCCTGCATCCATAAGCTGCAGGCAGAAAACATTCATGCAGTCACTTCCACAAAGGTACTGGGAAGTGTTTGCTATCACATGCCACAACAAAAACTAAGTTACTGTTGTGCCCTGTATTCGAAGTCCAATTTATAGCCGCCCATTACATTGTGCGATAACCAGAACGTGACCAATTGCGGATGAAAAACACACTTTTTTTATAACCAAGAAAAAAAATTTAAAATAAAATGCAGTTATTAATCAGTGTATTAAGTTATCAGCTGATTCAGCGTGTAAAGTTATGACGGTTTAAACGGAAGTAACAGGCTGAGTAGTAGAATTTGTGGTTTAATGCGGCGCATGACCAAGGCCAGGTTAAAAACGGTATGCACATTGGAATAACCTGAGAATAAAAGCACAAAGGAGCTGCCAGGCAGCTCCTTTGTGCTTTTATTCTCTTACAGCTATGGCTTATAGAATAGCAAACTTACAGTTACCGTTGTTTTAATATCCCGGCGGACATTGCATAACATCAATAATTTCACACATCGGTTTATTCGGCTCTTGTGGCGGTATCATTGGAGGAATTACCGGCTGAGTTGGCGAAGGGGTATATTCAACGCCTTTTGCTGATGTAGTTGGCGAAAAACTGGCTGCGACTACAAAAGTAAAAGCCAAACTCGATGCAAAGATAGTTTTCAACATTACAGTTTCCTCTGGTTGGTAGACCAGCTTACTGTGGCATAAACCCAGCAAAATCAAACAACCAGGATGTAGTTTTTTAAGTACTTTTTTATAACTTTTGCACCTGCTAACACCTCAGTGTGACAGTGATATGTTTCTCAGACTTGATTGGTAACTGATTCTTTGAGTAATAAAAAAACGATTATCTACTGAAAAGTCAAAACTAACCAAAGTCTGGGACTCTACTATTGTTTCCTGGCCGTTAAGTAAGTTGAAGGCTGCCAACTGGTAATGTCCATCCCGCACTTGCCGCTGGTACACCAAAGGGTAGCGCAGCTGAAATTCTTCGTACAAATCTAACGGTGCTACCGCTAATGGTTCAGGTTTTCCATTGGTGCTTTTCAACTGAAACAAATGCCCTTCAATTCCTTGCAACGCGTAGCCCTGTGGCATTCTTTTAACCCTGACATAATCTTCAATCCATACACTACTTTGTTGGGTAGCTAAATCGTGCTTCACAATGCGCCAGCGTCCGCCAAACTTTTCACCATATAATAAAAAGCTATTGTCATGGCTGAATTCGCCAAGCCCGGCAACTTGTTGTGCTTCATTAGTAATAAAATACAAGCTAGCCGTTTCTTGATTAAAAATAGCCAACCGCTTATCTATGCTTAAATGCACGGTATTTCCATCTGGTGAAATGGCTAAATCATTGATAGTACCTTGTGTTTTCATCAACAATGATTCTTTACCTGTTTGTTTGTCCAATACACTCAGCATCGAACCAGCAGCATCTCTGCTACATAACAATAGCTTGTCCTCACTATGGGTAAATTTAACTCTGTATACCATCTCAGGTATATTTAGTAGTGGTGCCTTTCCCGTTTGCTGGTGCAAATAAAATTGGCGCTGCATAGCGGTGTTTTCAAGCAACAGAAATTTATTATTGTGCCAGGACTGGAGTTTTAGATAAGTTGTATTTTCGGCAGTATTTTCTAAGCGTTTTAGCTTCCCTGAGGCTAACTTAGCTACTAATATCTGATCGGTGTACAGCAGTAGTAATTCGTCTTCATCATACCACTGCAAGTCTCGGAGCCTGCCTTTAGGCAAGGTTACTTGTTTAAGTGTCTTACCATTTTGATAATCCTGCGCCATTAATATTGGATTACCACTGGCTTGAGTTCTAATGTAATACAAGGTGTCTGTCTGATGGTTGAACAGCGGAAACTCATCATAGGTACCGGTATCACGAGGGAAAGTCACCGCCTTTGTCGTCAAGCTATTGCGGTCAAACTGATAAATGGCCGCTGTTTGCAAAGAACTATATATCGTTAAAAAAATTTCCGCCTGATCATCAACATATAGATTGGTTATCGGTAAGCTCTGCTCCAGCAATAAGTTGCTTTCCATTTCTACGGCAGCGGCATTCTGTATATCGATTTGACGAAGCTGATAATTTTTATAATCCCAGCTTATGTACAGCAAAGTATTGCCCTGATCAGTAAAAGCAGCTGCGATATACTTTTTCTTTCCTCTTGTAAGCTGTTGTACAAAGCCAGTATTTAAATCTTTTAAAAACAGCTGATATCCATCCAAGCCGCTTAAATCTGCGGCATACACAATAAAGCGCTTATCTTGTGACAAAACAAACGTCTGAATTTTGTCAGAATTGAGTTGGATTGTTTCCGCATTATCAGAAAAAGTTGGTACCAAAGCAGCCAGAACCAAAACAGCCAGCAGCAGCAACAATAAATAAAATGTCATCCAACGATTAGTAAACAATACTGGCGATGCTGTATTTTTGGTAACGGGAACAATTTCTGATACCGCTTCAGTGGCTTGTTGCCTGACATCAATAACATCAATTGCAACAACATCAGGCTGCCCAAAGACATCGCCACCTGTCTGACACTCATTAACATCCTGATTTTTATCGTTTAAACTATCTATAACTAATTTATAACCACGTTTCGATAACGAACGAATACAACCATCTGCCGAAGCTTCATCAGCCAGTAAAGATCGAAGTTTGCTAATGGTTCGGCGTACAGCAGTGTCACTAACTACCCTGCCACACCACAACGCCTCATGCAGCTCATGTAAACTTACATATCTGTCCCGGTTTTGATACAAGTAAGTGAGTAATTCACACACCTTTGGTTCAGCACGGACTTCCTGCTCACCTTTAAAAAACTGCTGATTCTTTATACAAAAATGTAGTTCACCGAATGAAATTAGATTTACCCTGTGACTCACGCTGAAGTACCTTTATTATTATAACTTTGCAAAAAAACCATTGTAATTACAAAATTCTTTCATCAAAGATACATTCACAAAGTCTAATTATCAACTTTTTGTAGTTTTTTTATCACGGCATAAACATGAGTACGAGATTATTGGCGCGCATTACTAAAACTTTACCCAAGCCGGGCCCAGCGCAAAACAATAAGTCGGCAGTAAAAGACCGAGCAACGGCAAAACAGTAATGGCGAAACGCCTAGTTACCTTTTAATTAACCTGATAATTGCCGAATACCAGCCGATTCTTTCCCGATAAATAGAAAACCTCAGATCCTATTCATCCGTTTTCAACGGCGGCCCATGAAAACGCACTATTGGGCTGCTAACCTGGGTCCAGTTAGCGTACAGCAGCTCACCGTCTTTTATACTGATTTCCCACGCTGAACGAACCGGCCTGACCGGTAACTCTGTCTGCTGCAGCTCGCGAGTAACTAAGTCAAGCTGACTCAATTGCCAGGTAAGCTCTGTGGTGTAGTTTATCGCTATCACATTATCTTGTTGCAAAAACACACGCATATGAGAAATGTCTTCGCCAAGTTGCAGAGGCAGTTTTTGCACAGCGCTGTAATCTGCAGCTAATAACCAAAATTGCCCCTGCTGATCCACAGCCACATATTGTTGTTGCCAGGCAGCAAGATAACGATAACCGCGCAATAAAATTGTCTGTCTCTGCTGCTGCAAATCGAAACGGCTTACCTGCCATTTTCCTGATACTTGTTCGGTGAAATTAACAGTGTTGTCAGCTTGCTGGAAATGGCCATCAAAAACATCTTGCTGTGAAGACGAGATGTACTGATATTCACCGGTTTCTGTATTTAACAGGGCCAAACGGTTTTGAATTCTTAACAGCAGTAAGGCTTGCTCCGGGTGCTGGTCCAGTACCCGAAAACGCTCGGGGTGAGAAAATAATTTCGTTTTGTTGCCGTCAGCACCGTTATAGAGAAACAAATTAAATTGCTCTTCATCGCGCTCAACCAGCCAATAATGATTTTGCAGCTGGCTAAAGGTCATGCTTAAAGGGCGCTCTGGTAAACTGAAAATACGCTGGATACTACCTTGCCAATCTAGCCGGGTTAAATTAAAGCGGGGAGCCTGTACATTAGGCGCATAAATACCAAACCAGTCGCCATGTTTACTGCGCCGAAGTTCGGCAAAAGCGGTCGACGTATCAACTTTATCTAACTGCTCGGTTTCAATATCCAGTTGGTAAAGAAAGCGGCCAAAATTGGGCGAGGTAAGCACTAGCTGATTGTCGCTAAGCCATTCCAGATTAAAGAAATACTGTGGAAAAGAGATGTCTTTTAATAACTCAGCACTGCTAACGTCGAAAATCAGGATCTGTGTCAGTACATCCGATGAAAAGTTAACCCGCATTAAGGCGAGTTTCTGTCCATCAGCCGATACTCTTGCTTTCATATCGCCCTGTCCTGCCCGATGGTTATAGCTAAACGGCGTCCACTGCTCTGTTAGAATGTTATAGCGATAATAAGTAAGGCTTTCGGTAAGATTTCGGCTGGCACTAAACAATATTTCATTATCACCAAGTGCTACCGGATAGCCAATCAAAGCAAATTCACTGGTGTCAATCTGCCTGGCAGGAAGTGAAAGATCGGGCAGTGGTTGTAAGTAGAATGCATGCTGCTCTCCGGCGCTACCATATAGCAGCTGCTTGTCATTCTGAACAAACTCGGAAAACGGTACTGCAGCCGCAGGCGCGGGAATACGTTGCATTGCACCGGTTTGTGTATTCAACAAGTAGATATTCAGCTCATTGTCATTGTCCAGCATACCGGTAAATGTCAGCCACTCTCCGCTCTGGCTGACACTCAGCACTGATTTAGCTCCAGGCATTTCTAATACGACGTCATAGCCTGAAGCGACAGGATGCGCCGTGTTACTGGTTAACCACCATGTGGCGGTCAACAACGAAACGATAAGCGCCAAAATAAGCAGACTGTACCGGAAGCCTTTTGATAAACTCTCTGGCAGCTGTGTCGTCTGTGTTGTGCTTTTTAGTTCGCTGTCATCAGACATTATGTGTAGAGGTGCAGCAAAAGGCAAAGACACTGGTTCGAGCAACAACTGATAACCCAGCTTCATCTGCGTTTTCAGATAACGTGGGTTCTCACTGTCCGTATCGCCTAGCGCGGCACGTAGTTTGCTGATAGTACGCCGTACGGCGGTATCGGTAACGATCCGGCCAGCCCATACTTGTTGGTGCAGCTCGGCTAACGACACGAAACGCTGTGAATGTGCTACTAAATAACACAATAAATCATAGACTTTGGGTTCAAGCAGCGTTACGGTTTCGCCGTGGATCAGCTGACGCTGCACAGTATCAAAAACAACGTCTCCTAATTGTACTTTGGCGGATAATTGGTTGGACAACGGCAATCTCAGATGCAATAGCTACTATTAATAATGCATTGATTATACTGACGAATGACATAGATGATACAACTAAGGCGCAATATTAACAGCTAAGTTGCTACAGCAACTTAGTGCCGCTGCTGTAACAGTGCTGTTTGCTGACGTAAGATAAACTCTTTATCTGCGGTGTTTGTCAGCTCGAAATCGACCCGGATAGCCGTGGGGTAAAATGTTGGGTAGCTGATGGCGGTAAACCGAACTGCTATGGTTTTATCTTCAGTTTTCAACTCATATGCCTGGGTAAGGTTTAACTTAGCAGCATGGCGGCGATGCAGCCATAAACTCTGAACAGGGTTGGCTGAGCGGTATAAAATGGCTTTGTTTGCCCAATGTGTTGGATTTATCTTGGCCACAGGCTGCCAAAACCAATGCCAGCAATAGACCAAAACGACAATTAGCATAAATACCCCCAAGGCCGCTTTTAGCCATTGCCTGCCAGAACGTGTCAGATGAGCCATTGCTATACCTTGCCAATAATCAAGACAACGTTAAGTGCTGCCATCAGGCCATAATTGGTCGCCAACCACAGCATTAACCAGATACTACAACCCAATACCAAGCGTAATTTTTCCAACTGCGTTTTCATACCGACCTACTTTTTTAGCTTAAAAGAGCAGGCCCTTTTGTCAGAGCCTGCAAGTCAAAAACACCAAGGTAGATGGTTAGAACTGCTGATTGAAAGCAGCCACATCGTCAATCATGCTGAAACCAGGTAGCGTTTCGTCAGATTGTGACTGTGCATTACCTTGCAGCACTACTTGCAGCACTGCTGAGGTATCGGCTGCAGCGGCTTGCTGATAAAACTGTTGTAGCTGGTTCAAAGTCAGCGCCTCAACGGCAGCGATAAGCTGTTGTTTGTCGGTAAAGTCCAGCCGGTTACGTAGCCAGTCGCGGCTAAAGCTGTCAGATTCTTCCTCCAGATTGGCGGGGGCGCGTTGCAATTCCAGCAGCTGTGCTTGTTTCAGGTTGTTGAATTCGGCTTCGGTTAATTTTGCCAGTTGCTCACCGTATTGCTGCAAAAATAAATCGACCCGTTGCTGCAGCTGCAAGCCAGATAACACCGGACTTTGAATAATCAGCCCCAAACCAGCATGCTTGTTTAGCGGCGTAGCAAAGGCCTGCACTATATAGCCAAGTTGCTCTTCGGTACGCAGCTGATTAAAAAACGCCTGATGCAAATGGCCAGATAGTACTTTTGCCGCGGCTTTACCGCTATAGCCGCCATCAACCAAAAACTGCATCCGAAACACTGAGCTGTCGTTTTGCGGATTTGCCCGCAGCACGGTCCGACGCTGGCCAGGCTTAGGTTGCCAGCTGCCAAAGCTTTGATACTGACGCGCAGTTTTCTTCTCACCCACTAACGCTTTGGCAAAGGCCGCAACATCGTCTTTGCTGTAATTACCCTGCGCCAGTAGCCGTAATTGGCTAGCGGCAAGTGTTTGTTGAATATAGTTATTAAGTTCCGATAAGCTGATCTGCTCAGCAGCAGCCAGTAACGCCGGTAACTCATAGCGTCCGCTAGATAGCACCGTTTTAGCCAGCTCGTTTGCCTGCCTGGCCTGCACTTGCTGCTCCGACGAGCGCAAGCTGCGCAGCAGTAAGTCTTTACTCTGGTTAAATTGCTGCTCACTAACCGTTGCCGACAGTGCTTTACCAACATGCGCTGTTAACACGGCTTGTTTATCGGTAAAACCTGACAGTTTTAATACTAAATCATACTCATCGTCTTCCGGCGCCAGCGTCATACCGGCAGCGCTCGCTTCCTGCAGCAGCGCCTGGTTACTAATTATGAAGCTATATAACCACAAATTATGCAATACAGCGTCTTTAGCGGTTTGCTTTGCGTGCGGTTGGTGCCACTGCATCAGCAACTGGCCACGTGGTTGATCGGCAAAATGTTGGCTGCCGGCCAACCAGCCCATTACGCCGTCAGCATCAAGTACTTTTAAAGGTGTGGTATTGCTACTGTGTTTTACCGCAAAGCTTTCTGGCTGAAAGCGGTTTAGCGCCGGTAAACTCAGTGGCATCATAGGTTGTTGCCAGCTGTGTATTTCTTCCTGACTGATAGCAGCAACCGAGTAGCGGCCGCTAAAGTGCTGCATTGTCTGCTCAGCCGGTTCACTACGGCTGATATGCCACACGGTTAAACGCTCTGGTACCAGTTGCGCCAACAGGGAGTTAATGGCTTTCTGGTCAAATTTGTCATATTGATAAGGTGCGCTAATTACTGATGGTAGCGGATAATATTGCATCGCTTCGCTTAAATTGGCGGCGTAGCTAAAACCATCAGTTTTTTCCAGAAAATTAAACTGGTTTTGCAGTGAGGTGCGAATTTCATTGTAGTATTTCGCATCTACACCTTTGCTGCGGATAAGATCAAGATACTGCAGCATAATCGCGGTAATAACCGGCCGCTGCTGCATACCGGCTTCGGTCAGCGCCATGATAATTTGCAAGGTGCCGTAGTTGCCATACCATTTCGGGTCGTAATTTACCTGTACCGCATCCAGCAAGCCCATGGCTTTTAACTGCTGCGCCGGTGTACCTGGCATCTCAGAACTTAACAGGTGAGCAATAAATTCATTTGGTTTTACACCAAAATCACTGAGGTTGTTATCAATGGTAAATTCCAACTGCAGCAGCTGCGCTTCGGTATTTGGTACGTAATGCACCCGTTTAGGGCCAAACTGGCTAAAATCAATTTTTGCGGTTGGCCTTGGGCTGTCTATAGCTTTATTTTTGATACCGGCGAAGTAACGCTGCGCCAGCAATTGCATTTGTGGCAGCGGTTGCGGGCTAATTAATACCAGCTTCATCCGGTTGGCTGAGTAATGCTGTTGATAAAACGCCACCAGCTCTGCGTGCAATTTGCTGTTGGTTTTATCACTCAACGTATCCAAATTCCCGATCCAGAATTGATTTGCCGGATGCCGGCCCAATAACTGCGCGGCTATTTGCCGCTGTGCCCAGCCATCCTGGTTACGGTTTAACGACCATTCTGAATTAACGGCGTTTCGTTCTTTATCAACGTACTCTGGTAACAATAACGGCGCTTTGAAAAAGTCGGCGAAACGATCTAATGCTTCCTCATATTTGTTGTTATTAATCTCAAACATATAGTTGGTTAGTTGGTTGGTAAACGCATTACGTGAACCACCATTCTGGTCCATAAACTTCATAAAGCCATCCGACTCTGGGAAGCGCTCCGTGCCCATAAACAGCATATGCTCAAGAAAATGCGCCAAACCCTGCTGTTGTTTCGGATCGTTTAACCAGCCTACATCGACACTTAGTGCCGCAGATGACTTCTCTGCAGTAGGGTCTGATACCAGGACAACCTCAAGCTGATTCGGTAGTGTAATAGCCTGATACTGACGCTGATCATTAGGGCTTTTGCTAATCTGCTGGCTGGCGGCAATGCTGGTTGCGGCTTGTGCAGCACTGCCAACAGTTTTGCCGCTGGCAATTGTATTGCCGGAAAATAATAAACCACCGCTGATAATAGCAATGGTTAGTGGCGTTACTGACAAGGATTTGTGGTTCATATAATACTCCGTGTTTTAGTGTGTTAGTTTGCAATCAGGTGTTGCTGCAAACTAACCACAGAGCATCAAATTTTCGATAACCGCCTAGCGACTTCGCTGTAATATATCGCCTGAAAAAGTTATAACCAAAGTTATAACCAAATTAAACTATTGATTTTAATTAAATTAAAATTCAAACATCAATAAAAAAGCCACCCTAAGGTGGCTTTTTCTATTTCGGAACCCGAACTTATTTTTTACGCATTTTTTGGATTATGCGTAACTGGGCAATGGCTTCGGCCAGTTGCGCCGCAGCTTCAGCATAGTTGAAGTCTGCGCCAGCGTGCTGCATCGCTTCTTCGGCACGTTTTTGTGCTGCCAAAGCGGCTTGCTCGTCTAAGTCTTCGCCGCGTACCGCGACATCGGCCAGTACGGTGATGGTATCGGGTTGTACTTCAAGTACACCACCGGCTACGTATATCACGTGTTCTTCGCCAAATTGTTTCACGATACGGACCATGCCAGGTTTCAGGGTGGTCAGTAACGGGGCGTGAAAAGGTAAAATACCTAACTCGCCCTCACTGCCTGTGACCTGCACGGATTCGACAAGGCCGGAGAAGATTTTTTCTTCGGCACTTACTACATCCAGTTGCACTGTCATCGCCATCTCGCTCTCCTAAAGCCTGAACTTACAGTTTCTTCGCTTTTTCGATCGCTTCGTCGATTGAACCAACCATGTAGAACGCCTGCTCTGGCATATGGTCGAACTCGCCGTCCAGAATGCCTTTAAAGCCACGGATAGTTTCTTTCAGCGGTACGTATTTACCTGGTGAACCAGTGAATACTTCAGCTACGAAGAATGGCTGCGACAGGAAGCGCTGAATTTTACGCGCACGGTATACGGTAGTACGGTCTTCATCAGACAGTTCGTCCATACCCAAAATGGCGATGATATCTTTCAGCTCTTTGTAACGCTGCAGTACAGACTGTACGCCACGCGCTACTTCATAGTGCTCTTTACCGATAACCAGTGGATCTAACTGACGTGAAGTCGAATCCAGCGGGTCGATCGCCGGGTAAATACCCAGTGACGCGATATTACGGCTCAGTACTACGGTCGCATCTAAGTGCGAGAACGTGGTGGCTGGAGACGGATCCGTTAAGTCATCCGCAGGTACGTATACGGCCTGGATTGACGTGATAGAACCTGTCTTAGTAGAAGTGATACGCTCTTGCAGTGCGCCCATCTCTTCTGCCAGCGTTGGCTGGTAACCTACCGCAGATGGCATACGGCCCAGCAGTGCTGATACCTCAGTACCGGCCAGGGTGTAACGGTAGATGTTATCAACGAAGAACAGTACGTCACGGCCTTCATCACGGAATTTTTCCGCCATGGTTAAGCCGGTTAACGCAACGCGCAGACGGTTGCCTGGTGGCTCGTTCATCTGGCCGTACACTAACGATACTTTATCCAGTACGTTAGAGTCTTTCATCTCGTGATAGAAGTCGTTACCTTCACGGGTACGCTCACCTACACCGGCGAATACAGAGTAACCGCTGTGCTCGATCGCGATGTTACGGATCAGTTCCATCATGTTTACGGTTTTACCTACACCGGCACCACCGAACAGACCAACTTTACCACCTTTAGCGAACGGGCAAACCAGGTCGATAACCTTGATACCGGTTTCCAGCAGGGCGTTTGACGCGGCCTGATCTTCGTAGCTTGGTGCAGCACGGTGAATAGGCATACGCTCTTCTTCACCGATTGGGCCCGCTTCGTCGATTGGCTCGCCTAATACGTTCATAATACGGCCCAGTGTGGCTTTACCCACCGGAACGTGAATTGCTTTACCGGTGTTAGACACGGCAGCGCCGCGACGTAAACCGTCTGTAGTACCTAACGCGATAGTACGTACTGTACCGCCACCCAGCTGCTGCTGCACTTCCAGCACTAAACCAGCCAGATCACCGTCAGTCACGTTTAACGCGTCATAGATACCAGGTACCGCATCTTGTGGAAAATCGATATCCACAACGGCGCCAATGATTTGGACGACCTTACCTTGACTCATGATGTTTCCTCAAATTTCTCAAAACTGTTTACCTTAGCCTACAGCTGCCGCACCTGCGACGATCTCGCTAAGCTCCTGGGTAATCGCGGCCTGACGTGCTTTGTTGTACACCAGCTTCAGGTCGTCCATCAGGTTACCGGCGTTGTCGGTTGCAGCCTTCATTGCTACCATCCGCGCCGCGTGCTCGCTGGCAGAATTCTCTACCACGCCCTGATAAACCTGCGACTCAACAAAACGGTCCAACAACATATCTAAAATAGGTTTTGGATCCGGCTCGTACAGGTAATCCCAGTTATGTGCTTTTTGCTCAATATCTGCTTTTGGCAAAGGTAAGAGTTGATCGATCACTGGCTCTTGCTTCATGGTGTTTACAAACTTGTTGTACACCAGAAATAAGCGGTCAATCCGGCCTTCGTTAAATGCGTTAAGCATTACTTTTACCGAACCGAGCACATCAGCCAAACGTGGTACGTCACCTGAACCCGCCTGTTGCGCAACTACCTTACCACCGAAACGCTTGAAAAAGGCCGTCGCTTTGTTGCCGATAACAGCAAATTGCGCATCTACACCTTTGTCTTTCCAGCTTTTCAGCTCCAGGGCAACTTTCTTAAACTCGTTGGTATTCAGGCCACCGCAAAGACCACGATCAGTAGAAATGACAATATAGCCAACCCGTTTTATCTCACGATCCGCTAAATACGGATGGCGGTATTCCAGGCTGCCATTGGCAAGGTTACCAATCACTTTGCGCATACCTTCAGCGTATGGGCGTGTTGCAGCTACACGGTCTTGCGCTTTGCGCATTTTGCTGACCGCAACTTTTTCCATAGCACTGGTGATCTTGCGAGTATTGTTAATACTCCCGATCTTACTTTTTATCTCTTTACCACCGGCCATGACTGTATCTCCGTTTCATTCAACGAATGGGGTGGCATAGCCACCCGCATTGCTTACCAGGTCTGCGTTGCCTTGAATTTCTCAATGGCAGCTTTGAACGTAGACTCGATTTGGTCGTTGTAGTTACCGGTTTTATCGATATCAGCCATCAGCTCAGCGTGTTCTGCTTTCATGAAAGCGATTAAGCCGGCTTCAAAATCGAGGATTTTGGCAACGTCGACATCTTTCATAAAGCCTTTTTCGATAGCGAAAATAGACACACCCATTTCAGCAACGCTCATCGGGCTGTACTGCAGCTGTTTCATCAGCTCAGTAACCTTTTGGCCGTGCTCTAACTGGGCGCGGGTCGCTTCGTCAAGGTCAGAAGCAAACTGCGCGAACGCTGCCAGCTCTGAGTACTGGGCTAATGCCAGACGAATACCACCGCCTAATTTCTTGATGATCTTGGTTTGTGCTGCACCACCTACCCGCGATACCGAAATACCGGCGTTCACCGCAGGACGGATACCGGCATTGAATAAGTCAGTTTCTAAGAAGATCTGACCATCAGTAATCGAAATTACGTTAGTAGGTACGAACGCAGAAACGTCACCAGCCTGAGTTTCAATAATTGGCAGCGCGGTTAACGAACCGGTTTTACCTTTTACTTCACCCTTGGTGTATTTTTCTACGTAGTCAGCATTAACGCGTGATGCCCGCTCCAGCAGACGTGAGTGTAAATAGAATACGTCGCCCGGGTAAGCTTCACGGCCTGGTGGACGGCGTAACAGTAACGAGATCTGACGGTAAGCTACTGCTTGCTTTGACAAATCATCGTATACGATCAGCGCATCTTCACCGCGGTCACGGAAGTATTCGCCCATGGTACAGCCTGAGTACGGTGCCAGGAACTGCAGTGCAGCAGCTTCAGACGCAGAGGCAACAACCACGATAGTGTGGGCCAGGGCGCCGTGCTCTTCCAGCTTACGTACTACGTTAGCGATAGTAGAAGCTTTTTGACCTACAGCAACATACACACACTTAACGCCAGTGCCTTTCTGGTTGATGATCGCATCGATAGCCAGTGCGGTTTTACCCGTCTGACGGTCACCGATCAGCAATTCACGCTGACCACGGCCGATAGGGATCATCGCATCAACCGACTTATAACCAGTCTGCATTGGCTGGTCTACCGATTGACGTTCAATTACGCCAGGGGCGATTTTTTCTACTGGCTCAAAACCAGCAGCGTCAATCGGGCCTTTACCGTCGATAGGTGCACCTAAGGTGTTAACCACACGGCCTAACAATGCCGGGCCAACCGGTACTTCTAAAATACGGCCGGTGCTTTTTACTTTAGTGCCTTCAGTTAAGTCCGCGTACGGGCCCATAACTACAGCACCAACTGAGTTGCGCTCTAAGTTCAGCGCGATAGCATAACGGTTGCCAGGAAGCTCAATCATCTCGCCCTGCATACAATCTGCAAGACCATTGATACGGATAATACCGTCAGTTACCTGAACGATAGTACCTTCGTTACGAGCTTCACTGACCACTTCGAACTGAGCAATACGACTTTTGATCAGTTCTGATATTTCAGTGGAATTCAGTTGCATTCTCTGTTCCCCAATTAAGACTGCAGCGCAGTTGCTAAACGGTCCAGCTTACCGCGGACCGAGCCATCAATTACCATGTCACCTGCTTTGATTAGCATACCGCCAACCACTGCAGGATCTTCGCTACAGTTCAATTTAACTTTGCGTGCCAAACGTTGCGATAATGCCGTGGCCAGCTTGTCTTGTTGTGCTTTGGACAGTTTGGTAGCAGAAACGACTGTTACGTCGACTTCTTTTTCAAACTCTGCTTTAAGCGCAACAAAGGCAGCTAACACTTCAGGCAACGCCAACAAGCGATGATTTTCTGCCATCACTTTAATAAAGTTCTGGCCGTGCTCATTGAGTTGCTCACCACATACCTGAATAAACAGACCGGCCTGCTTGTCAGCAGCACCGTTGGCGCCCAAACAAGCACCAACCTGGTCGTTCTTTGCTACTTCAGCAGCAAAGGCCAACATCTGCAGCCAGGCGTCTAACGCTTTTTGCTCAACAGCAAAATCGAAAGCCGCTTTGGCGTACGGACGAGCAATATTAGTCAAATCAGACATAGCTCATCCTCTTACAGTTCTTGAACCAGTTTTTCCAGAATGTCGCTGTGAGCAGCTTCATCAATAGAACGTTGCAGAATTTTTTCTGCGCCGGCTACTGCTAAAGCAGCAACTTGTTTGCGCAGCTCTTCACGTAAACGGTTACGCTCAGCTTCTAATTCTGCCCGGCCAATCGCCAGAATGTTTTCACGTTCGGCATTAGCTTTGTGCACGGCTTCATCAATCATTTTGGCTTCGCGTTTTTTCGCTTGCTCAATAATGTCTGCTGCTTGTGCTTTAGCATCTTTTAACTGATCTTTGGCTTTGTCCTGGGCTAAAGCCAGGTCTTTTTCTGCCCGATCAGAGGCCGCTAAACCGTCAGCAATTTTTTTCTGGCGCGCTTCAATAGCGTTGTTCAGTGGCGGCCATACAAATTTCATACAGAACAGCACGAACACCGCAAATGCGATTAATTCGCCTAGCAGAGTGGCGTTTAAATTCACGACCGCTCCTCCTTAGTTAACAGTTGTTCGGAATAACACAAACCTTCGATTACAGAGCGAACAACATGTACATAGCGATACCAACACCGATCATCGCAACAGCATCGATCAGACCTGCCAGGATGAACATTTTAACTTGCAGTGAAGGAGCCAGTTCTGGTTGACGCGCACAGGCTTCTAAGAACTTACCACCCATGTTACCGAAGCCCAGTGCAGTACCGATAGCACCGAAACCGATTAACAGAGCAACTGCGATTAATTTGATAGCTACTGCAATTTCCATTTTTATCTCCAGAGTTTTTAAAGTTAAAGTTAAAGTAAAAAATTAATGGTTATCTGAACTGGCCATGCTTAGGTAAACAATGGTCAGCATCATAAATACAAAGGCCTGCAGCACTATTACCAGTATATGGAATACTGCCCAGACAAAGTGCAGTGGTAACTGTGCTAAACCGATGGCACCAATCAGGATAAAGATCATTTCACCGGCATACAGGTTACCGAATAACCGCAGCGCCAGTGAAAACGGCTTCGCCACTAAGGCAATAGTTTCCAGGATCAGGTTAGCCGGGATCAGTAAAATCTGCAGAGGTACACTTTTACTGCTAAAAGGGTGCAGGGTTAATTCTTTAATAAAGCCCAACACACCTTTAATGCGGATTGAATACCCGATCATCAGAATAAACACACCGATAGCTAATGCTGCTGTCAGGTTGACATCAGTAGTAGGTACAATTTTCATGTACACATCATGTGAGTCCATACCGAAAGCCTGCTCACCAACCAAGCCGGCAAAGGCGGGCAGGAAGTCGACCGGAATTAAATCCATCAGGTTCATTAAAAACACCCAGACAAAGATAGTCAGTGCCAGTGGTGCAATAAGTTTGCTTTTACCGTGGTAAGTGTCTTTAACGTTGGTGGCAACCAGCTCGATAATCATTTCAATAAAGCATTGAAACTTACCCGGTACGCCAATAGTGGCTTTGTTGGCCGCACTGCGGAAGATCCACAGAAACAACAAACCAAGGCCGATAGACCACGCTAATGTATCAATATGCCATGTCCAGAACCCGGCCTCGCTACACGCTTTGTTAAATGCGACACTGCCGTCGACAGTACACATTTTGGCGTTAGTAAGGTGGTGCTGAATATGGCCAGAGAGGGTTAACTCTTCACCTGCAGCCATGTTTCATCCCATTGTTAATGTTTAAAAAAAACTGGTGCTGTCCATTGTGTTAAAAGCGTTAGAACAAAACCGGTAAAAAATGCTTCTGCGACCAGTTCTGGCTGAGACAATACGACGCCAAGTAACACAGCGGTTAAAATTAATTTTACTGACTGCCCCCGCATAAAGGCCGCCAGTACAAGGTTTGCGTTATTTAATGCACTGAAACGAAACGCAAAAAACGCAAACACACAATTTGGTACTACTGCAACCAAACCGCCTTTAAAGGCTGATTTGGCCGCGGCTGCATCGGCAGCTAAAAAAAAAGCCAGTGCGATAAGCCCGGCTACTGCTAACTGGCACATTGCCAGTTTGTAGGCTGATTTACGCGCAATTGCAGCACTTTTATCAGTCACTGTAAGTCCCCCTGAAATAACCCGTGAAGGGGGTATAAAAAGCTTGCGAAAGTATACTTATCTGCCTTTAATTTGCAACAAAAAGCGGCAGCTGCCCCGCGAAAGTACAGTGCTGGTACAGTTAATTGGTACAATTTGGTGCAATATTTACTCAGCGAGGTTTAACTTGCTGATTATGCCATCTAACTCATCCAAGCTGCTATAAGCTATTTCCAGCTTGCCTTTACCTTTATTGTTGTAGCTAATTTGCACCGCTGCGGCAAAACGTTCACTTAAGCGTTGTTCCAGTGCCAGCACATCCGGGTCGCGTGGTTTCTCTGCTACCGCCGGTTTGGGTTCCAGAATACGCCGGACTAAATTTTCGGTTTCGCGCACCGTCAATTGCTTTGCTGCCACCAAACGTGCCGCATCCGATTGCTCGGTATCTTTAAGCGCTAACAAGGCTCTGGCATGGCCCATTTCGATATCGCCATGCTCTAACAACAGTTTAACGTCTTCGTTTAACTGGTTTAAGCGCAGTAAATTGGTCACTGAAGCCCGGGATTTACCCACCGCATCGGCTACCTGTTGATGCGTTAAAGCGAATTCGGTTAACAAGCGATCCAGTGCTACCGCTTCTTCCATCGCGTTTAAATCTTCACGCTGAATGTTTTCTATCAGCGCTATGGCAACGGCGGCTTCGTCGGGCACATCTTTGACAATACAAGGTACTTCGGCCAACTGTGCTAACTGGCTGGCCCGCCAGCGCCGCTCACCAGCGATAATTTCAAACTTATTCTTCGCCAAAGGCCGCACAACGATGGGCTGAATAATACCCTGCGCCCGGATAGAGCTGGCCAGATCTTCAAGCGCTTCTTGCGACATATCTTTGCGTGGCTGGTATTTTCCAGGCTGCAGATATTCTACCGGCAACAATTGCAACTCGCTGCTGCTAACATTAGCGTTTTCACTGCCAGAGGTACGGTTTGATGTGAGTAAGGCATCAAGACCCCGGCCCAGGCCGCGTTTTTTAACCGACATGCAGAATAATTTCCCTAAAAGTGTTCAGTTCAGACAGAAGTTGCCGCTGTTACCGTTCTTTTATCAGCCCGGCGTAACATCTCACCGGCTAATGCCAGATAGGCTTTTGCGCCGGTTGAGCTTTTATCGTAATACATTACCGGTGCGCCAAAGCTTGGAGCTTCAGCCAGGCGGACATTGCGCGGGATCACCGCACGATACACCTTGTCACCAAAATGTTGCTTGAGCTGCTCGGACACGTCATTTGCCAGCCGGTTGCGCGGATCGTACATGGTTCGTAAAATGCCTTCGATCTTTAATTCCGGATTAACCGCCGCGGCCAGTTGATTAATGGTTTCGACCAGTGCAGTTAAACCTTCCAGGGCAAAATACTCACATTGCATCGGCACCAGCACAGTGTCAGCTGCCGCCATTGCATTAACGGTCAGCATATTCAATGAAGGCGGGCAGTCAATAAAGATAAAATCATAGCTATTGCGATACTCTTTTAACGCATTACGTAAACGCAATTCACGGGCAAACAGGTTCATTAACCGCACTTCAGCCGCGGTTAAATCGGCATTAGCACCTACCAGGTGGTAACCCCCACTGGTATCTTTTACCAAAACTTCCAGTAGCGGTTTATCGTCAACCAGTAAATCATAGGCAGTAGCAGGCAGTTCATATTTATCTACACCGCTGCCCATAGTGGCATTACCTTGCGGATCCAGATCGATCAGTAACACCTTGCGTTTGGTTGCAGCCAGTGACGCGGCCAGGTTTACTGCTGTGGTTGTTTTACCCACGCCGCCTTTCTGGTTAGCTATTGCGATCACTTTCGCCACAAGATGTCCTCGTTATCAGTTAGCAGGGGTCCAGTATTACCAAATGCCGCTGTGCTTGCAACTGCGGTACAACAAGTGGTTGAACGGACGCTACTTTAACAAAATCGGGCAAAGCTGCAATTTCTTCTTGTACTGCAGCACCCTTCATGGCGAAAAAGCGGCCATTTTTCGCCGGTAAGTGCCGGCACCAACCGAGCATATCATTGATTGAAGCAAAAGCGCGGCTTATTACCCCGTCATAACCGGTTTGCGGTTGATGATCTTCCACCCGGCTTTGCAATGGTTGAATATTGTCCAGTTTTAACTGCAATTTCACCTGATTTAAAAACCGGATGCGTTTGCCCAGGCTATCCAGCAGGGTAAAGTGTTTATCAGGATAGTAAATGGCCAACAGTACGCCGGGTAACCCAGGTCCGGTACCTACATCAATAAAACGTGAACCCGTTAAGTAGGGCGCGACGACCAGACTGTCCATTACATGTTTGATCAGCATCTCGTGCGGATCCCGTACAGATGTCAGGTTATAGGCACTGTTCCATTTATCCAGTAATTGCAAATAGGCGATACACTGCTGTAATTGCTGTTCAGACAACTGTAATTCAGTTTGACTTACCAATGCCTTAAGTTTTTCTAACATCTTGATCCTTTAACTGTTTACGCTGATTTTCGCAGTAAGCCCTGTTTCTTTAAATACACCAGTAACAATGAAATAGCCGCTGGCGTAATACCGGAAATACGTGATGCCTGGCCTACCGTTTCAGGTTGCGTTTGGTTCAGCTTAACGATCACTTCGTTTGATAAACCTTTAACTGCTTTATAATCAAATTGTTGTGGCAACAGCGTTTGTTCATTACGTTGTTGTTTAGCAATTTCATCTTGCTGGCGATGAATATAACCTTCGTATTTAATTTGGATTTCAACCTGCTCAGCTGCAGCCTGATCATTAAGCCCCGGGCCCAGATCATTGATTTGCATCAGCTGGGCATAAGTGACTTCAGGCCGGCGCACTAATTCTTCCAGACTGGCTTCTTTGCTTAGCGGCGTTTTAACCAGGGCATTAACGGCTGTAAGAGCAGCATGTTGCGGATGGATCCAGCTTTGTTTTAAGCGTTGGCGCTCAATTGCAATCTGCTCCATTTTTTCGTTAAAAGCCGCCCAACGTGCATCGTCTACCAGGCCAAATTCGCGGCCTTTTTCGGTTAAACGTGAATCGGCATTGTCTTCTCGCAGCATTAAGCGGTATTCAGCGCGGCTGGTAAACATGCGGTACGGCTCTTTTGTACCCATAGTGGTTAAGTCGTCGACCAATACACCCAGGTAAGCTTGCTCGCGGCCAGGTGACCAACTCTCTTTGTCCTGACTTAACAGAGCGGCGTTTAAACCGGCCAACAAACCCTGGGCACCGGCTTCTTCGTAACCTGTGGTGCCGTTAATCTGGCCGGCAAAAAACAAGCCTTTAATGAATTTTGTTTCTAGTGAGCTTTTCAGATCGCGCGGATCGAAGAAGTCATACTGAATTGCATAACCAGGCCGGGTTATATGAGCGTTTTCCATACCTTTAATTGAACGCACTATACTCAGTTGTACGTCAAATGGCAGGCTGGTCGAAATACCGTTTGGATACACTTCGTGAGTAGTTAAACCCTCAGGTTCAATAAAGATCTGGTGCTTATCTTTATCGGCAAAGCGGGTAATTTTATCTTCAATAGATGGGCAATAACGAGGGCCTATGCCTTCGATCACGCCGGTATACATAGGTGATCTATCCAGATTATTGCGGATCACCTCATGGGTGTGTTCATTGGTGTAAGTGATATAACACGGAATTTGTGTTGGATGATCGCTATGTTTACCCATAAAAGAAAATAACGGTGTTGGGTTATCACCAGGCTGGGTTTGCATTTGAGAAAAATCAATAGTACGGGCGTCAATCCTCGGTGGTGTACCGGTTTTTAACCGATCTACCCGAAACGGCAGTTCACGCAAGCGTTTTGCTAATGCAATTGACGGTGGATCACCAGCTCTGCCACCGGAATGGCTTTGTAAGCCGATATGAATTTGGCCGCCTAAAAAGGTACCAACGGTAAGTACTACCGACTTAGCTTTAAATTTTAAGCCCATCTGGGTTACCACGCCGGTAACCTGATCATTTTCAACAATTAAATCATCACAGGCTTGCTGGAAAATACTTAAATTGGGCTGGTTTTCCAGTATTTGCCGGATAGCAGCACGATAAAGTTGCCGGTCTGCCTGAGCACGTGTAGCACGCACCGCCGGGCCTTTAGAGCTGTTTAAGGTGCGAAATTGAATACCGCCTTTATCTGCGGCAATAGCCATAGCACCGCCAAGTGCATCAATTTCTTTAACCAGATGACCTTTACCTATACCGCCAATAGCAGGGTTGCATGACATCTGACCCAGGGTTTCGACATTATGGGTTAGTAATAAGGTTTTGCGTCCCATGCGAGCAGCTGCCAGAGCGGCTTCGGTGCCTGCATGGCCACCGCCTACAACGATCACGTCGAATGTCTCTTGGTACAGCATAGGTGCCTCGGTATCTGGTTAATCAAGTCAAACGAAAAAGGGTTGCTATTGTACCGTGATCTTCAGTGAAGGGGAATGCTGCAGCGGGGATCGGATCTTCTAAATTAAATAAGATCTTTTTAGAGATCTTTTTATTATGTTTATTACTAAGCAAAGGGTTTTCAGTGGATAACAGGATCTTTAAACGAAGGATCAGCAAGTTATAAAGGATCAGATCCTGTGATCAAGCTAGGATCTAATCGCATTAAACCCGTGATCAAAATGGTAGTTTATCCACATGTCAGAAAAATATTTTTTTTATATCTAGGATAAATACAGCTTAATCACCGCATTAACCGGTACTTATACACATTAAAATTTTCTGGAAGCTAAATTTGTGTATAAGGTTGTATAACAGGATCTTGTTCGCCTTTGCGCTTTTATCATGGCTTTATCATCAGCTTATCAAGACGGTGGAATGGATTCGTTTTACAGTAGCGCCAAGTTGGTTTTATTGCTGAGGCCAACTTGGGAGAGACTAAGGTTATTCCGTTCTTCCTGAGATATACTTGTGTTTGCGGGTGCCAGTCACCCGCTTTTTTTTGGTAATACTTTTATCAATTCCGGTAGCCAGCGCAGCGCGATATCCTCAGGTAGCTCTGTTTGTTGCGCATCAATCTCCAGCGCGTTAATCAGGCTAATAGCACCGCGGCCAGATAATAAAGCGGCGAGTTTTCGTCCGGCTTCGCAAAAAGTATCGTATCCAGAGTCACCTAAAGTGATCACGGCATAGAAAAGTGTGGTAAGATCACGCCGATCTTGTGCTAATTGATCCGCAAAGGGTTGAATATTATCAGGCAGATCTCCTGCGCCATAGGTGGATGTGATCACTAACCAGACCCCGGAAGGGTTAAGGTGATCCAGTTCGGGTTTCAGATGGAGCTTAGCTTCATAGCCCGCTTGTACCAGTGTTTCAGCAACTTGTTCTGCCACATATTCCGCTGCGCCCATTTGGCTGCCAACGAGGATGTCTATCATGATATGCCTCTTGTCATATGAATGTTTGGCTATACTACTGGAATAAAATCTGTCAACGCTATGGCTTTGACATGATTTACGTGTTTTTACTGCTCTGCAGGCTAAGTAAAAACAACAATAGCACTACCACTACGCCTGCGTGTTATTGAGGTTTAAACAACGTATGTCTGACACTGTGTCATTTTCCCAGCTAATGCTGCCTGAAGCTATTGTTCGTGCTGTTACTGAACTTGGCTATGAAACGCCGTCGCCTATTCAGGCGGCAGCTATCCCTAAATTGTTAGCTGGCGAAGATGTATTAGGCCAGGCGCAAACCGGTACCGGTAAAACCGGCGCCTTCGCGCTGCCTTTATTAGCACGGCTTGACCCTGCACAAAATGATCCACAAATTCTGGTGTTGGCACCAACCCGTGAATTAGCGATTCAGGTTGCTGAAGCCTTCCAGGCTTATGCCCGCTATATGCCGGCATTTCATGTATTGCCATTGTACGGTGGTCAAAGCTATACCAATCAGCTGAAGTCATTAAAGCGTGGCTCGCAGGTTATCGTTGGTACGCCGGGCCGTATTCTCGATCACTTGGATCGTGGCACCTTAAAGCTGGATAAGCTACGTGCCATCGTACTTGATGAAGCCGACGAAATGCTGCGCATGGGCTTTATCGACGACGTGCAAACCATTATGGATGCCACGCCAGCCGGTCGTCAGGTGGCGATGTTCTCTGCTACCATGCCGCCGCAAATTCGTGCTATTGCACAAAAGCACTTAAAAAATGCTGAAGAAATTAAAATTGCCTCAAAAACCAGCACTGTTGAGCGAATTACTCAGCGTTATGTGATGTTAGACGGTAATCAGAAGCTGGATGCGTTAACCCGCTTGCTGGAAGGCGAAGAGTACGATGCCACTATAGTGTTTGTCCGTACCAAAAGTGCCACTGAAGAAATCTCCGAAAAACTGGGCGCCCGCGGTTATGCGGTGGCTTGCTTAAATGGCGATATGAACCAGGCGCACCGCGAGTTGACTATTCGTAAAATGAAAGCGAATCAGCTGGACGTTATTGTTGCGACTGACGTAGCCGCCCGTGGTCTGGACGTAGAACGTATCAGCCTGGTAGTAAACTATGATATTCCGTACGACAGTGAAGCCTATGTACACCGTATCGGCCGCACCGGTCGTGCTGGTCGTGAAGGTAAAGCGATCTTATTTGTGTCGCCACGTGAACGTCGTTTACTGCGCACCATTGAACACGCCACCAAGCAACCGATTGAGCAAATGTCACTGCCAACAGGCCGTGTTATTGAGCAGCGCCGTATTGAGTCGTTCCGTGAGCAATTAGCCCAAACCATCGAGAACCAGGATCTGAGTTTCTTCCAGGCGTTAATTAACGACTGGCGCGATAAAATTGAAACAACAGAGAATGATCTGGCCGCCGCTTTGTTATTTTTAGCGCAAAAAGATCAGCCATTGAATGTGGCAAACCAGTTCCCGGAAATCCGTGAGCCGCATGCCCGCGGTGGTGATCGTGACGACCGTCCACGTCGTGATCGGCCTGAACGCAGCGGCGACCGTCCTGATCGTGGCCCGCGTGTTAAGCGTGAAATGAAAGGCGATTATCAGACTTACCGCATTGAAGTGGGTAAAGAGCACGGTGTACGCGCTGGTGATATCGTTGGCGCTATCGCCAATGAAGCCAATATTGACAGCCAGTTTATCGGCAATATCAAATTGTTTGATCATTTCAGCACGGTAGAGCTACCTGCAGCTATCCCGAACGAAATTTTTCAACATCTGAAAAAAGTCTATGTGCGTAAGCAAAAGCTGAATATCACCGTAGACAGCGGCGCTGCGCCAGCCGGCGATCGTCGTCCGTCTAATGGACCAGGCCCACGCCCGGGAGCCGCACCGCGCGCTCCGCGTAAGCCACGTGACTAAAGCTGTTAGCGTTTAACAAAACCCTGCCGCGGCAGGGTTTTTTATTGGCGATAGATTAACCACTGTACGTGTTGAACAGCGCTTGTTTGTACTGCGGAAGTTTTTTATTGTAGAGGGCTAACTTCAGCTGGTTAAATTAATAACAGAGTCATTTTTATGTCCGATGTAATATCCCGCCTGGCCGCACGCCGGTTATCGCTTATTAGTCTGGTTGCGACACTACTTTGTAGCACTGCTGCAGGCGCTGATGCCATTCGTCAAACCAAAGGTGACTTTGAAGATAAGTTTCGTCAATTAGACGAAGTACTGCCAACCCCTAATGTGTATCGCAACGCTGCCGGTGAACCGGGCCAGCAATACTGGCAGCAACAGGTGAATTACAAAATGGACGTAAAGCTTGATGAAGCCAAGCGCCGTTTAAGTACCAACCAGCAAATTCACTATAAAAACAACTCGCCTTATACGTTGAAGTACCTGTGGCTGCATCTGGATCAGAACATCTTTAAAAATGACTCTATGGCTGAGATGAGCACCGACTTTGGCGGTATTGGCCGTCGTGGCCCTGCTACCTCTATGGGTGATGGTGATATTACCGCCCGCTTAAGCCTGGAAGAGCTGCGCCGGCAGCAGTTTATGGCCGACAATGAACTGGGTTTTGTCATCAGCAATGTGAAAAGCAGCAGTGGTAAAGCATTGCCGGTAACCCTGGTCGGTACCTTAATGCGGATAGATTTAGATAAACCGCTAAAACCAGGCCAGGCTACAGATGTCAGCCTGGATTTTGCATTTAACATCGTCGAAGAAGATGCGGTATCAGCCCGCTCTGGCTATGAACATTTCCCGAAAGATGCCCGCGAAGGCGGTAATGATATTTTCTTGTTGGCACAGTGGTTTCCGCGATTAGTGGCCTATACCGACTACGAAGCCTGGACCAATAAAGAATTTTTAGGCCGGGGTGAGTTTACGCTGGAGTTTGGTGATTATGACGTCAAGTTAACAGTACCAGGCGACCATATTGTCTCGTCGACCGGTGAGCTGCAAAACAGCAGTAAGGTATTAAGCAAACAGCAGTTAGCGCGGCTGGAGCAAGCTAAATCGGCCAAGCGTCCGGTGTTTATTGTTACCGAAGCTGAAGCATTAGAAAACGAAAAAGAGGGCACTGACAGCAGCAAAACCTGGCATTTTAAAGCCAAAAATGTACGTGATTTTGCCTGGGCCTCATCGCGTAAGTTTATCTGGGATGCCAAAGGTTACCAGCAGGGCGGCACTGAGCAGCCATTTGTCATGGCAATGTCGTTCTACCCGAAAGAAGGCGGTGATTTATGGCAGAAATATTCCACCGAAGCCATAGTGCATACCATGGAGGTTTATTCACGCTTCTCGTTTGATTATCCGTATCCGGTGGCGCAGTCGGTCAATGGCCCGGTTGGCGGTATGGAATATCCGATGATCACCTTTAACGGCCCGCGCACTAAATTGCAGGATGATGGCAGCCGCACTTACTCACAAGCCGAAAAGCGCTTTTTAATCGGCGTGGTAATTCATGAGGTGGGCCATATTTATTTCCCGATGGTGGTCAATTCTGACGAACGGCAGTGGACCTGGATGGATGAAGGCTTAAACAGCTTTTTAGACGGCGTTGCCGGCCGCGAGTGGGACCCAACCATTCCGTGGGGCGTTGAACCACGCGACATTGTCGACTATATGAAATCTGACGTGCAGGTGCCGATAATGACGCAGTCAGACAGTGTGTTACGGCTAGGACCTAATGCTTATACCAAACCTGCGGCGGCGCTGAATATTCTGCGCGAAGTGATTTTAGGCCGTGAGTTGTTTGATTTTGCCTTTAAAGAATATGCCACGCGCTGGAAATTCAAACGCCCGACACCAGCCGACTTTTTCCGCACTATGGAAGAGGCCAGTGGCGTTGACTTAGACTGGTTTTGGCGTGGCTGGTTTTACAGCACCGATCATGTCGATATCTCGCTGGATAAGGTGTTTCAATTACGCTTAGACACCAAGAACCCGGATATTGATTTCGAGCGTCAGCGCCAGCAAGAGCAGGATAAGCCGATGCCACTGTTTGTTGAGCGTAACAAAGCCGAAGGTAAAGTACTGTGGATAGATAAAAATCCGGATGTGCGCGATTTTTACGATGAAAACGACCGCTTTACCGTAACCAATAAAGAGCGCAATGCTTATAACAAGTTTTTGCATGAGTTAGAACCGTGGGAACGCACCGCTTTTGAGCGTGCGGTGGCCGAAGATAAAAATTACTATGTACTCCAGTTTAGTAACAAAGGCGGCCTGGTAATGCCAATTTTGCTGCAGCTTAATTACACCGATGGCAGCAGTGAGCAGCAATATATTCCGGCCGAGATCTGGCGGCGCAGCCCGAAAGCGGTAAATAAGCTGATCGTTACCGCCAAAGATAAAGTGCTGCAGGACGTGGTGGTCGATCCGAAGTGGGAAACCGCAGATGTCGATATTGAAAATAACTTTTATCCGCGTCGTATTATTCCGTCCCGTATCGAGGCATACAAAGCGGATAAGAGCAAAGCCAAAGTCAGCCGCGATATTATGCAGGACAGTAAAACCAAACTAAAAGATCCGGCGAAAAAGTTGGATGACAATAACAAGGACAATAACTGATGCTGCGGATGTTGGCATTTTTGCTGGTACTGGCCGCCTGTAGCGGCCCGTTAGCAGCGCATGAAATGAAAGCCGCGCTGACAAAGCTGGTGTTTAACGATCGCAGTGGCAATATTGAAGTGATGCACCGTTTTTATGTGCACGATGCCGAGCATGGTGTAAAACAGTTATTTGATAAAAACGCTGATCTGCTAAACAGTGAGCAAACACAGCAGACATTTAGCCAGTATGTCAGTGAGCATTTTACCCTGACTACGCTGGCGGGTGACGTCATCAGTTTAACGCTGGTTGGTGGCCAACTGGAAGGTCGGTTCTTTTGGGTGTATCAGGAGGCACCGATCCCTGCTGAGCTACAGGGTTTGCGTATTAAACACCAGGCATTACAGGCGTTGTGGCCGGCGCAAGTTAATACTGTCAACATTGAAGGCCGTGGCGAGGTTAAAAGTTTAAGATTTGACAGTAAAACCGGCTGGCAGCAACTGAGTTTTTAGCACAGCCTTTAATTCCGGCCCATCAGGCGCTATATAGCAGAAAGTAGCATACAGATGATAGCTAAAATGCCGGAGCCCAAAATGATAGTTGCCTGTCCAGCTTGTAATGGATTAAACCGTTTACCCGCTAATAAAGTCGCGCAGAACGGCCATTGCGGTAAGTGTAAGCAAGCGCTGTTTCTGGGCGAGCCACTGGAACTAACTACGGCTAATTTTGCCGCCCATGCGCAAAAAGCAGAGCTGCCGCTGGTGGTGGATTTTTGGGCCAGTTGGTGTGGCCCTTGTCAGAGTTTTGCGCCGGTTTTCAGCCAGGCGGCCAGTGAGCTGGAGCCGCATTTCCGCTTTGGCAAAATTAATACTGAGCAACAGCAACAGTTGGCGGCGCAGTTTAATATCCGCTCTATCCCAACCTTAATGATCTTTAAGCAGGGTAAGGTCGTGGCGCAGCAAGCCGGTGCCTTTCCCAAGCAAGCCTTTTATCAATGGCTATCTCAAAATAAGTAAGTATTTACTCACATTGGAGGCGTTATGACAAAACAGGTTTTCACCCTTAGCAGCCCGGATATTAAAGAAGGTCATTTTATGGCCAAAGATCACGAGTTTGATGGTTTTGGTTGCAGCGGCAAAAATGTGTCGCCTGAACTGCAGTGGGCTAATGCACCGGCAGGCACGAAAAGCTTTGCTATTACCGTATTTGACCCGGACGCGCCAACTTGCTCTGGCTTCTGGCACTGGCTGGTCACCGATATTCCGCAAGCGGCCAGCGGTTTAGCCCGCGGTGCCGGTAAAGGCAGTTTGCCACCGGGCAGCCGTAGTTTTAATAATGACTATGGCAGTAAAGACTTTGGCGGCGCCTGCCCGCCAGAGGGGCATGGTATGCACCGCTATCAGTTTACCGTTTGGGCCTTACCGGAAGAGGCTCTGCCCGCTGCCGATGGCGCCAGCGCTGCGGTGGTGGGTTTTATGCTTAATGCCATGGCGCTGGGCAAAGCTACACTAACCGCCACTTACGCCCGTTAAGCGTTAAAAAAGGGACTTCAGACTAAGGCCGTATATCGCGGCCTTTTTAGTTATATTAAGCTGGTTTTTTATTTCAGGGATGCGCTAAACAGATGAGCATACCGCAGCGGTATTATGTGCTACTGGCCGGATTTTTCAGCCAGCTACTTTGTTTAGGGGTAGCGCGTTTTGCTTACACACCGCTGTTGCCGTTAATGCAGCAACAAAGCGTGCTGGATGACGCCAGCGGCGGTTATCTGGCAGCGGTGAATTATCTGGGATATATGGCCGGCGCATTGCTGGCAGCCAATCTGACTAACCTTAAACTAAAAGACAGCCTGTACCGGCTGGGGCTGATATTAGCGGTGCTAAGCACCTTAGGTATGGCGTTAACCACTAGCGTCTGGCTGTGGTCGCTGTGGCGCTTTATTGCCGGCTTAAGCAGTGCCGGCTCTATGCTGATTGCTTCGGGCCTGATTATGCACTGGCTGTTAAGCCATAAACAGCGTGCAGAGCTTGGTATTCACTTTGCCGGCTTGGGTTTTGGTATTGCGCTGGCGGCACTGTTGGTTGAGCTTTTGCTTAGTTTGCAGCTGGACTGGCGTAGTCAGTGGCAGTACTTCGCCGGTTTTGCCGTGTTGCTGGCGATTCCGGCCTGGCGCTGGTTGCCACGCCCAGCCGCCGTTTCTGCTGCCGCGCAAAGCCGTTCAGCCGATACACAACCATCTACACGCTTTTATCGCCTGATGCTGGCCAGTTATTTCTGCGCCGGTTATGGCTATGTGATCAGCGCGACCTTTATAGTAACCATTGTCGAGCGAATGCCGGGCTTAACTGGCAGCGGTAACTTAAGTTTTATTGTGTTAGGTTTGGCGGCGACGCCGGCGGTAATGCTATGGGATTTAATCGCCCGTAAAACCGGCTATTTAAAAGCCATTATGCTGGCGCTGCTGGCGCAAAGTGCCGCTATTTTACTGCCACTGTGGTTTAGCTCTTTAACTGCAGTGTTGCTAAGCGCAGCCTTATTTGGCGCGACCTTTGTTGGTGTGGTCAGTTTAGTTCTGACCATGGCCGGGCGCTTGTACCCGAGTAAACCAGCGAAATTAATGGGTAAGATGACACTGGCTTACGGCAGTGCCCAGGTGCTGGCGCCGGCGTTAACCGGCTATCTGGCCGAAGCCAGCGGCCAGTATGATATAGGCCTGTATCTGGCGGCTGGATTTGTTACGCTGGGGGCATTACTGATAGCGGTGTTGATAGTAACGGACAACACCGCGCAGCGCTTAGATGCGCTGAAGTAATTATTTACCGATACAAAACGAGCTGAAAATTTTACCGAGCAAATCATCCGAGCTAAACTCGCCGGTAATTTCATTTAAGTGCTGTTGGGTAAGCCGCAACTCTTCGGCCAGTATTTCGCCGGCGATAAAGCTGTGCAGTTGTTCCTGACCTATAGCAAGGTGTTCTGCGGCGCGATCCAGTGCGTCTAAATGGCGGCGGCGGGCGAGGAAGCTGCCTTCGGTACTGGCATCAAAGCCGATACATTGTTTTAAATGCTCGCGCAGTGCGTCGATACCATCGCCGGTTTTGGCTGATAAACGATAAACCGGTGCTTTAGCAGTCAGATCAGCTTTCATTGGCTCGCCGGTAATATCAGCTTTATTGCGGATCACGGTTACGCCTAAGCCTTCAGGCAGGCGATCGATAAAGTCCGGCCAGATATCGTGTGGGTCGGTAGCGTTGGTTGTGGTGCCGTCGACCATAAACAATACCCGGTCGGCTTGGGCTATTTCTTTCCAGGCCCGTTCAATACCAATTTGCTCAACCTGATCAGTAGCGTCACGTAAACCGGCGGTATCGATAATATGCAGTGGCATGCCATCGATATGAATATGCTCGCGCAGTACGTCGCGGGTGGTGCCGGCTATTTCGGTAACAATAGCCGCTTCGCGACCAGCAAGGGCATTTAACAAGCTGGATTTGCCAGCATTGGGCCGGCCGGCGATGACGACCTTCATCCCTTCACGTAAAATACTGCCCTGAGTGGCCTGTTTTTTAACTGTCGCCAGATACTCGATAATCTCTGCTAAATCGGCAGCGACTTTACCATCGGATAAAAAGTCGATTTCTTCATCCGGGAAGTCTATGGCCGCTTCGACATACATACGCAGGTGAATCACTTTTTCGACCAGCTGGTGAATACGGTTAGAAAACTCGCCCTGTAATGACTGCATCGCACTGCGTGCGGCCTGTTCGCTGCTGGCGTCAATTAGGTCGGCAATGGCTTCGGCCTGGGCTAAATCGAGTTTGTCATTTAAAAACGCGCGCTCAGAGAATTCACCTGGCCGGGCAATACGCACATTGGGTAAGGCCAGCACCTGCTTTAACAGCATATCCAATAGCACCGGTCCGCCGTGGCCTTGTAGCTCCAGCACGTCTTCGCCGGTAAACGAATTTGGCCCTGGGAACAGTAGGGCGATTCCCTGATCCAGCACCTTAGCCTTACTATCAAAAAACGGTAAATACTCAGCGTAGCGCGGTTTAGGCAGTTTGTGCAGTATGGCCTCGGCCACCGCTTTGGTGTCGGGGCCAGAAATGCGGATAATACCAACACCGGCGCGGCCGGGGGCGGTGGCTAAAGCGGCGATAGTGTCAGTAGTAAACATGGGTTGCCTCTTAATAGAAAAAGCCTGTCAGCACAAGGCGACAGGCCATTGGTATTGTTCAGGGTATGAACCGGGAGATTCCTGCTTCGCCGCCTTCGACAGTACGTCCTTGTACTGTCTCAGCCTGCGCGGCATCCCTGCCGCTGCTACGCAGGAACACCCGGTTCACACCTCATGGTATTTCAATCAAGCTTTCTTCGTATGCAAGCCTTTCTTTTCCATACCTTTGTAGATGTATAACATCTGCGCCAGTGAAATCAGGTTACTAACGAACCAGTACAGTACCAGGCCACTTGGGAACCACAGGAAGAATACTGAGAACGCCACCGGCATCCACATCATGATCTTCTGCTGCATAGGGTCGGTAACCTGCATTGGAGTCAGCTTTTGCATTAAAAACATGCTTAAACCAAACAGTACCGGCAATACATAGTACGGGTCTTGCGCTGACAGGTCGTTAATCCACAACATAAAGGGCGCGTGACGTAATTCAACGCTTTCAACAAATACCCAGTACAGCGCCAGGAAGATAGGCATCTGGATCAGCATCGGTAAGCAGCCACCCATAGGGTTCACTTTCTCTTTGCGATACAGTTCCATCATGGCCGGGCCCATTTTCTGCCGGTCATCTTTGTAGCGTGCCTGTAGCTCGTCAATTTTTGGCTTTAAGTTACGCATCTTGGCCATTGACTCGTACTGTACTTTAGTCAGCGGATACATAGCGCCTTTCACGATCAGCGTGATACAGATAATGGCCACACCCCAGTTCACTACAAAACCCTGGATAAGTGTTAGTAACCAGAATAAAGGTTGTGAGATAAACCACAGGAAACCGTAATCTACCGTTAAGTCTAAACCATTAGCCAGTTTTGCCAGGTTGTCCTGTGATTTAGGGCCAGCATAAAAAGAGCTGCTTAAGGTTTCAGAGCTGCCTGGTTCAATATTAACAGCAGGGCCTTTAGCACCGATTACGCCCTGGCCGTTACGTACCATACTGTATAACTGGTTGTCGGCTTGCTGATCCGGGATCCAGGCCGCAACGAAATAATGCTCCAGCATGGCAACCCAGCCGCCGTTGGTGGCTTCCAGCAGGTTTTTCTCTGCCATATCATCAAAAGCATATTTGTTGTAACGCTCAGAAGTGGTACCAAAGGCCGCACCACGGTAAATCGGCATCATCATGCTGGCGCTTTCGCCATTATCAATACTTTGCACCAGGTGCTGATATGGCTGGACGGTTTTAACTTCGTCGCTTTGGTTCTGGATAAAATATTCTACCCGGACATCATATTGGCCGGCGGTAAAAGTAAAGCGTTTTTCTATCTGCAGTCCGTTATGAGTAAAGGTTAAAGGGACTACTAACTCGGTTGCGCCAGCCGCCAGCTGATAGCTGTGTTGCGCTGTGCTATATACCGGCCGAGCATTACGGCTGTCGTCCGGACCATCACGACCAATCAGGCCACTTTGTGCCACATATTCGAACCCGTTCAGGCGGCGCATTAACGGGTAAGCATCGCCTTCACCTTTGTTTAACTCAAAGGCCGGTAGTTGCAAATCAACGATATCGCCGCCACGGCTATCAATGCTTAATTGCAGTACATCAGTACTAACCGTTACGGTGCGTGCCGCAGCTGCTACTGCAGTAGCGGGTTGCTCAGCATCTGCAGTGGTTAATTGTAAGTCGGCAGAGCCGCCAGCACTGTTGTTGCTTTGCTGAGTTACCGCTGCGACAGGCTTAGGCGCGGTGTCGATATTCCACTGCTGCCAGAGTAAAAAACTGACCAGTGCCAGACCTATAACTAATAAACTACGTTGTGATTCCATGGCTTAGCTTTTCTCATTGTGCTTTTCAGGAACAGGATCATCACCGCCTGCATGCAAGGGGTGACATTTCAGTATACGTTTTGCTGCTAACCAACAGCCCTTAAATACGCCGAAGCGTTCAATGGCGGCAATAGCGTAATGTGAGCAGGTTGGCTGAAAACGGCAGTTTTGCCCCAATAACGGGCTTATCAGTCGTTGATAGCCCCGCAGTAGCAATAAGGCTAGACAGATTGCAGAGCGGTGTATTGCCGAGCGATCTTGCGCCATAACTTTTCCAGTTGCCTATGTAACTCATCATTAGCGGTGTTGCTAATATCGCCTTTTACCATCAGTACCAAATCGACACCAGGCAACTCATGTTGATGCAAACGAAAACTGTCACGCACGCAGCGCTTAATGCGATTGCGGTGCACGGCTAATTTAACACGTTTTTTCGCGATAGTAAGGCCTAATCGGGGATGAGGCAGTAGATTGGCTTTGGCTAAAATGGTAAACAGAGGGGAAGAAACCCGAAATGGGAGTTGGAAAACATTATCGAACTGACCGGGAGTTAGCAGACGTAACTCCCGACCAAATTTCAGGCTGACCACGCAGCGGCTAACCGCTGATTAAGCAGATAAACGCTGACGGCCTTTAGCACGGCGACGCGCTAACACCTGACGACCACCTTTAGTGGCCATGCGAGCACGGAAACCGTGGTTACGCTTGCGTTTTAATACGCTTGGTTGAAACGTTCTTTTACTCATAATCTCATCCGTCCGGTCGAAATATTTACTAAAGGTTTCTGTGTTTTAGCAAATACACCAAAACGCAGCTGACAAAAATGAGCGCGAATTTTAAGTAGTTCGCCAGCCAAAGTCAATCAGATCCTGTGTTTTATTGCAGCAGATCTTTTGTATTGCAGTTTTGCATTAAGTTTTCCACAGGGTGGGGTATGTAATATGAATAAAGTGTGGGTTAAATTTTCTTTAGTCTGATTAGCTACAGCATAAACTCTGGGTATTATTAAAAGGAATAAGAGAAATATAAAGTTTAAATACAATGCGTTAGCGTTATTTGTGCTGATCTTTTGCTAAATTGAAAAAGTCAAGATTGAAGTTGTGGATAAGATAGTACGATAATGTGGCCTTAGTTAATTTACGCCAGCCTTTTTAATCATAATAATTAAGGCTTCAGGAGATATGGTGTATCAGTCCGTTTGGCAAAATTGCCTGCAGGCGCTACAGGCCGAATTGCCCGCGCAACATTTCAGTATGTGGATCCGCCCATTGCAAGCTGATAGCTCTGACACAGGGCTAACCTTATATGCGCCAAACCGCTTTGTATTAGATTGGGTACGCGAAAAGTACTTAAGTCGGATCTTGGAGCTGATCCAGGATTACTGTGGTGATGATGCACCCAGATTAAAGTTTGACGTTGGTTCCAGCCAGAGTAATAAAGCGCGTTCTAATACGCCAGCCCCGGCATTGGCTGCTGTAGCTCCTGTTGCACCAGTACAAAAAGAAGCGCCAGAGCCAGCGCCAAAGAGCATCGTTACCAGTAATGTGCGGGCTAACTATACTTTTACTAATTTTGTTGAGGGTAAATCTAACCAGTTAGCCCGTGCTGCTGCCAGTCAGGTTGCCGACAATCCGGGTACCGCCTATAACCCGTTGTTTATTTATGGTGGCACTGGTTTAGGTAAAACGCACTTACTGCACGCGGTAGGTAATGGCATTTTGGCCAAAAAGCCAGATGCCAAAGTGATTTATATGCACTCCGAACGTTTTGTGCAAGATATGGTAAAAGCGTTACAAAACAACGCGATAGAAGAGTTTAAGCGCTATTATCGCTCTGTCGACGCCCTGCTCATCGACGATATTCAATTTTTTGCCAATAAAGAGCGCTCACAGGAGGAGTTTTTTCATACCTTTAACGCGCTGCTTGAAGGTAATCAGCAAATCATACTTACCAGTGATCGTTATCCGAAAGAAATTGATGGTGTTGAAGATCGGCTTAAATCACGTTTTGGCTGGGGCTTAACAATAGCAATAGAACCACCAGAGCTGGAAACCCGGGTCGCGATCCTGATGCGCAAGGCGCATGAAAACCAGATCCGCCTGCCGGAAGAAGTCGCGTTTTTTATTGCCAAGCGCCTGCGCTCAAACGTACGTGAACTGGAAGGCGCATTAAACCGCGTTATAGCCAATGCTAACTTTACCGGCCGGCCTATTACCATAGACTTTGTCCGTGAAGCGCTGCGTGATTTACTTGCGCTGCAAGATAAGCTGGTTACCATCGAAAACATCCAGAAAACCGTAGCCGAATATTATAAAATCCGTGTCGCCGATTTGTTGTCAAAACGCCGTTCGCGTTCGGTAGCCCGGCCACGGCAAATGGCCATGGCGCTGTCCAAAGAGTTAACCAACCACAGCTTGCCGGAAATTGGTGATGCTTTTGGTGGCCGCGATCACACTACAGTGTTACATGCCTGTCGCAAGATAGAGTCGCTAAAAGAAGAAACACACGAAATAAAAGAAGACTTCCAGAATTTAATCCGTACTTTGTCATCGTAAAGGGACTTGGTCATGCAATTTACTATTAACAGAGACGCCTTACTCAAACCATTACAAATGGTGTCTGGTGCTATTGAGCGCCGCCATACGTTGCCAATTTTGTCTAATGTGCTGCTGGAAGTAAGTGACGCAGCCTTGTCGCTGACAGGTACAGATTTAGAGGTGGAGCTGGTAGCAACGACTGACAGTTTAACCGTGCAAAGCCCTGGCCGTATTACCGTACCGGCGAAAAAGCTGCTGGATATATGCCGCAGTTTGCCAGAAAGTGCCGATATGCGTGTGCAGTTGCAAGGCGACAACTGTATTTTGACCTGTGGTAAAACCAAGTTTACGTTATCTACCTTAAGTGCAGCCGAATACCCAAATCTGGAAAGTTGGCAGGGCGAAGTGGATATTCAGCTGACGCGGTCACAATTGCGCAAGCTGCTGGATGACACCGCTTTTTCGATGGCGAATCAGGATGTGCGCTATTACCTGAATGGTTTGCTGTTTGAAGTGGATAACGGCGCGGTAAAAGCAGTTGCCACTGACGGCCACCGATTGGCACTCAGCAGCCTGGAATTGCCAGGTTTTAGCGCTCAGCAAAAGCAAATTATTATTCCGCGTAAAGGTGTGTTGGAAGTGATGCGCTTGTTGGCCAGTGATGATCAGTTAATCACCTTAAGCCTGGGGCAGAACCACATCCGCCTGACAGACAGCAACTATGTGTTTAGCAGTAAATTAATTGACGGCCGCTTCCCCGATTACCGGCGGGTATTGCCACGCAATAGCACCAAGCTGGTTACTGCTCATCGCAGCGTGTTAAAAGACGCCTGCACCCGGGCTTCTATTTTGTCTAACGAAAAGTACCGTGGCGTGCGTTTTACCCTAAGCAGTGGCGAGCTGCAAATTGTAGCGAATAACCCAGAGCACGAGCAGGCAGAAGAGATCATCGAAGTTGAATATCAGGGCGATAACCTGGAAATTGGTTTTAATGTCGGCTATTTGCTGGATGTGCTGAATACGCTGGCAACTGATTTGGTGCAGCTGCATTTAAATGATGCCAATTCCAGCGCGCTGGTTGAGGGCGTTGGTAATGTGGGTGCCTGCTACGTTGTTATGCCAATGCGTCTGTAAGCGATGTCACTGTTGTCAGTTAGCGCCAGTCAGTTTCGCAATCTGACGGCAGTGTCATTAAACGCGCATGCCCAGTTTAATTTAATAACTGGCATGAACGGCAGTGGCAAAACCAGCTTGCTTGAAGCGATTTACTATCTGGCCCATGGCCGTTCATTTCGTACCAGCCGGCCGCAGCGTTTAATTCAGCATGAGACTAATGCCTTTGTGTTACATGCTAAGGTTTCGGCGCAGAAGCAGATTCATAGCCTGGGGTTGCAGCGCGACAAGCAGGGTGAGCTGGTGCTGCGACTAAACGGCGGCAATGTAAACCGACTTGCTGAGTTTGCCAGTTTGTTGCCGGTGCAGCTGATTACGCCAGACAGTTTTCGTTTGTTTTTTGGCGGGCCGAAAGAGCGACGGCAGTTTTTCGATATGGGATTGTTCCACGTGGAACCTCAATTCTTCGATAGCTGGCTGCGCTTTAATAAAGTGCTTAAGCAGCGCAACGCCTTACTTAAAACCAGCCGCCAATATGATAGTCAATTCGAGTTTTGGGATCAGCAGTTTGTCCAGTTAGCTTTTCAACTGCAGCAGTTACGCCAGACTTATGTTAGCCAACTTGAAGCGGCGTTTCGGCAACTTACCGGTAACGACGATATAATGCAGTCGTTGAGTTTTCAACTGCAGCAGGGCTGGCCGGATAAGATTGACAGTCCGGCAGAGCTACAGCAACTGTTGCAGCATAGCTTTGGCCAGGACTGCCGCATGGGGTTTACCCAGTATGGCCCGCAAAAAGCCGATTTAAAGCTTAAAAAAGACCAATGGACAGCAGAAGAAGTGTTATCCCGTGGTCAGTTAAAAGTGTTATTATTTGCGCTTAAAATTGCGCAAAATAATGTTATTCGTGATAACGGCCATAAACAGCCGCTGTTATTGATCGATGATTTGGCGTCGGAGTTAGACACGCAGTCAACCCGACAGATATTTAGCTATTTACGCGATATAAACTCACAGGTTTTTATTACTGCAATTAACGCTGAACAGGTTTCACCTTTTATCGCCGCCGAACAGCAGGCGATGTTTCACGTGGAACACGGGCAGCTAACAGCACGGACAGATAACGATGGCCGAACAACATAACTACGATTCCTCGAGCATAAAAGTATTAAAAGGACTGGATGCAGTTCGTAAAAGACCCGGCATGTACATCGGCGATACCGATGACGGTTCAGGCCTGCACCACATGGTATTTGAAGTGGTCGATAATTCTATCGATGAAACCTTAGCCGGCCACTGTTCGGACATCTGGGTTACTATTCACAGTGACGGGTCGGTGTCGGTACGCGACAATGGCCGTGGTATTCCGACCGATATGCACGAAGAAGGCGTATCGGCCGCAGAAGTTATTATGACAGTGCTGCATGCCGGCGGTAAGTTTGACGACAACTCTTATAAAGTGTCTGGCGGCTTACACGGCGTGGGTGTGTCTGTCGTAAACGCTTTGTCTGACAAGCTCGAGCTGACGATCCGCCGTAAGGGCCAGGTGCATCAACAAATCTATCATTTGGGTGTACCACAAGCGCCACTGGCGGTGATAGGTGAAACTGAAGACAAGGGTACCACCATCCGGTTTTGGCCCAGCCCAACGGTGTTTACCGACATCAATTATCACTTTGATATTCTGGCCAAGCGTTTGCGTGAACTGTCATTCTTAAACTCGGGCGTGAGTATCATTCTGACCGATGAACGGACTGATAAAAAAGACCACTTTAAATACGAAGGTGGTATCGAAGCCTTTGTACAGTATTTAAACCGTACCAAAACCAGCGTGCACCCTAAGGCTTTTTACTTCACTGACCAACGCGACGACGGCATAGCCGTTGAAGTAGCCATGCAATGGAATGACAGCTATCAGGAAAACGTGTTTTGTTTCACCAATAACATTCCACAACGCGACGGTGGTACGCACCTGGCAGGTTTCCGTGGTGCTTTAACGCGGGTATTAAACACCTATATCGAGCAGGAAGGCTACGCCAAGAAGATGAAGGTACAGGCCTCGGGTGACGATGCCCGTGAAGGTTTAACCGCTGTAATCAGCGTTAAAGTTCCTGATCCGAAGTTCAGCTCACAAACGAAAGACAAACTGGTGTCATCAGAAGTGCGTTCTGCGGTTGAAAGCGTCATGGCCGAGCGCCTGAACGAATATCTGCTGGAAAACCCCGGTGATGCCAAAATCATTGTTGGTAAAATTGTTGATGCCGCCCGTGCCCGTGATGCCGCCCGTAAAGCGCGCGAAATGACACGACGCAAAGGTGCGCTGGACATTGCCGGCTTACCAGGCAAGCTGGCTGATTGCCAGGAAAAAGACCCGGCGTTATCTGAACTGTATATAGTAGAGGGTGACTCTGCGGGTGGTTCTGCCAAACAGGGCCGTAACCGCAAAAACCAGGCTATTCTGCCACTTAAAGGTAAAATTCTTAACGTCGAAAAAGCCCGTTTTGACAAGATGTTGTCATCACAGGAAGTCGGCACCCTGATTACCGCTTTAGGTTGTGGTATAGGCCGCGAAGAATACAACCCGGATAAAACCCGCTATCACAGCATTATCCTGATGACGGATGCTGACGTCGACGGTTCGCACATTCGTACGCTGCTGTTGACCTTCTTTTATCGCCAGATGCCAGAGCTGATTGAGCGCGGTTATATCTATATAGCGCAGCCACCACTGTACAAAGTGAAAAAGGGCAAGCAAGAGCAATACATTAAAGATGAAGCAGCGTTAACGGAATACCTGACCACGCTGGCACTGGACGAAGCCTCTCTGCACGTCAATGCAGAAGCGCCAGGCATCGGTGGTGAAGCGTTGGAGAAGCTGGTACGCCAGTATCACAAGGTGTCGGCGACTATCTTACGTTTAACCCGTAAGATCCCGTACAACCTGTTAAACGAATTGATTTATGTTCCAACACTGGATGTGGCGCAGACGAAATCGGCTGAATACAGTGAGCAGTGGGCGAAAAACCTGGTGCAGCGGCTGGATGCCAAAGAAGGTGATGGTTCAAGTTACAGCTATGCCATACATGAAGACCGTGAACGTCAGTTATTTTTACCTAAGGTCATTATTCGTCAGCACGGTATCGACAACGAGTATCTGTTGCATCATGACTTTGTTACCTCGCGGGATTATCTGAGCATAGCAGCGCTGGGTGATGAAATCCGTGATCTGATCGAAGAAGGTGGCTATATCCGCCGTGGTGAAAAAGTTAAACCGGTAGAAAGCTTCCTGGAAGCTTTGGATTGGCTGATGAGCGAATCGAAGCGCGGTCTGTATATTCAGCGCTATAAAGGTTTGGGTGAAATGAACCCTGAGCAGCTATGGGAAACCACCATGGACCCGCAAAGTCGTCGTATGCTGCAGGTTACCATTGAAGACGCTATCGGTGCCGACCAGCTGTTTGCCACGCTAATGGGCGACCACGTTGAACCACGCCGGGCCTTTATTGAAGAAAACGCGCTCTATGTCGCCAACCTGGACGTGTAGTTTTACCAATTAACAGCAAAGGGGCTTCGGCCCCTCAGTCATTTTAGCGAGTTAGAAGCGCATGCATAAATATGATATTAAAACCTTTCAGGGCCTGATTTTAGCTCTGCAGGATTACTGGGCGCGGCAGGGTTGCGTTATTGTGCAGCCGCTGGATTTAGAAGTGGGTGCCGGTACTTTCCACCCTATGACGTTTTTACGCTCTTTAGGGCCAGAACCTACCAACGTTGCTTATGTGCAACCGTGCCGCCGGCCCACTGATGGCCGCTATGGTGAAAACCCGAACCGGTTACAACATTACTACCAGTTTCAGGTGATCTTAAAGCCGTCGCCAGACAATATTCAGGAGCTGTATTTAGGCTCGTTACGCGAATTGGGTATTGATACGCTGGTACACGACATCCGCTTTGTGGAAGACAACTGGGAGTCACCCACACTGGGGGCCTGGGGTTTAGGCTGGGAAGTCTGGCTCAATGGTATGGAAGTTACCCAGTTTACTTACTTCCAACAAGTGGGCGGATTAGAGTGTCGTCCGGTAACCGGTGAGATCACGTACGGTTTAGAACGATTGGCCATGTATATCCAGGGCGTCGATTCTATTTACGACCTGGTCTGGACTGATGGCCCGCTGGGCCGGGTAACTTATGGCGATGTGTTCCACCAAAACGAAGTGGAGCAGAGCACTTATAACTTTGAACACGCTGACGTACCTGCACTGTTTGCGTACTTTGACCAGTGTGAGAAAGAAAGCCAGTATTTAATTGAACAAGGTCTGGCACTGCCGGCTTATGAAAAAGTAATGAAAGCATCGCATGCGTTTAACTTGCTGGATGCGCGCCATGCTATATCCGTTACTGAGCGCCAGCGCTACATCCTGCGGGTGCGTGCACTGGCCAAGGCCTGCGCAGAGGCTTACTATGCCACGCGTGAGAAGCTGGGTTTCCCGCTGTGTAAAAATAACAACAGTGTTAAGCAGGAGGCATAATGTCGGTGCAAGATTTTTTTGTTGAAATTGGCACCGAAGAGCTGCCACCAAAAGCGTTAAAGACCCTGGCTACAGCGTTTACGGACAACTTGCAGGCTGAGCTGGCCAAATTAGAACTCAGCCATACAGACGTGCAATGGTATGCCGCTCCACGGCGTTTAGCGGTGCGTATTAATGCTTTGGCTGCACAGCAAGCTGATAAGGTAGTGGAAAAGCGTGGCCCGGCTATCGCTTCCGCCTTTGATGTCGACGGTAAGCCTACCAAGGCTGCACAGGGCTGGGCTGCCGGTTGTGGCATTAGCGTAGAGCAGGCCGAAAAGCTGGAAACAGATAAAGGTGCCTGGCTACTGCATAAAGCTAAAGTAAGTGGTGCTGCCACTGTTAGTTTACTGCCAGAGGTGGTACAGCAGGCGCTGGCTAAATTGCCAATTGCTAAGCCAATGCGCTGGGGTAACTCTACTGCAGAGTTTATCCGCCCGGTACATACCATCATAATGCTATATGGTACAGATGTAGTACCGGCAACCATACTAGGCCGTGACAGTGGCAACCAAACTCACGGTCATCGCTTTCATGCGCCGGAAAAAGTCGCTATCAAGCATGCTGATGATTATCTGGCTACATTACGCAGTGCCTTTGTTGTTGCTGACTTTGCTGAACGTAAAGCCTTTATCGCGGCAGAAGTCGCTAAAACCGCGGCTGCGCTCAATGGTAAAGCTCTGATGGACGATGCCTTACTGGAAGAAGTTACAGCGCTGGTAGAATGGCCGGTTGTACTGGTAGGTAGTTTTGAGGAAAGCTTCCTGCAGGTGCCGGCTGAGCCGTTAATTTCAACCATGAAAGATAACCAAAAGTACTTTCCGTTACTGGATCAGAACGGTAAGCTGCTGAACAAATTTATTTTTGTTACCAACATCGCCAGCAAAGATCCGCAGCAGATTATCAGTGGCAACGAAAAAGTGGTGCGCCCGCGTTTATCTGATGCACAGTTCTTCTTCAATACTGACCGTAAGCAAAAGCTGGCTGACCGATTAGATAGCCTGAAAACGGTATTGTTTCAGCAGCAACTGGGTACGCTGGCCGAGAAATCCGAGCGTATCAGCAAGGTTGCCGGCTTTATTGCAGCGAAAATTGGCGCTGATGTAGCTGCAGCTGAACGCGCCGGCTTGCTGTCTAAAGCTGACTTAATGACCAATATGGTGGGTGAATTCCCGGAAGTGCAGGGCATTATGGGTATGCACTATGCCCGGCTGGATGGTGAAGCTGAAGCCGTTGCATTGGCGCTGAACGAGCAGTATATGCCGCGTTTTGCCGGCGACGAGCTACCGAGCCGGTTAGAGGGCGCTGCCGTAGCCATTGCTGATAAACTGGATACCCTGGTGGGGATCTTTGGTATTGGCCAGGCACCGAAGGGTGACAAAGACCCCTTTGCCCTGCGCCGCGCCGCTATAGGTGCGCTACGCATCATGGTCGATAAACAATTGCCAATTGATCTGGTTGATGCCATAGCGTTCAGCCAGCAAACGTTTGGTACTAAGTTAAGCAATGCCAACGTAGCAGACGACGTGCTGGAGTTTATGCTGGGCCGGTTCCGCGCCTGGTATGAAGCCGAAGGTTATCGTGTCGATGTGATCCAGGCGGTTTTAGCCCGTCGACCAACCGCACCAGCCGATTTTGACCGTCGCGTTAAAGCTGTGGCCAGCTTTAGCAAACTGGAAGCCGCGGCTGCACTGGCTGCTGCCAATAAGCGGGTAGCCAATATCCTGGCAAAAGTTGACGGCGACATTGCGATTAACGTCAATGCTGCACTGCTGCAGGAAGATGCTGAGCAAGCGCTGCATAAGGCTATAGTAGCAGAGCAGGCGTTTCAGGCCGGTACAGCAAGCTATGCCGATGGCTTAGCGCATTTAGCGCAGATGCGAGAAGTGATCGATACCTTCTTCGATAAAGTCATGGTAAATGCCGAGGACGCTGCTGTACGGGCTAATCGTCAGGCGCTATTAAAACAACTGCGCGATTTGTTTTTACAGGTCGCAGACATTTCTGTTTTGCAGTAATGTATTGAAACCAAACAAAAAGCCAGCTAAACGCTGGCTTTTTTTATACCGCAACAGGCTTAATGTTCCAGCAGACGATATAGCAACTGTTTAACGGCTTCCGGTTCAAATGGCTTGTCGCACATGGCGTTAACACCACTTTGGGCAATGTTAGACAGGTGGGTATCATTAGCCTCACTGGTGACCATCAGCACCGGTATATGTGACAAGGTACTGTGTTCACGGATAAACTCGGTCAGCTCGCGGCCGTTTACTTCCGGCATATTGTAATCAGTAACCACTAAATCAAACATCTGTTGCTGTAATTGGCCAATAGCTTGCTGGCCGTCTTCGGCTTCAACGATATGCTGCATACCTAAGTTGGTTAATACCCGGCGGATATGGTTACGGGCCAGCCGGCTGTCATCAACCACCAACACGCGTACATCATGCACGTCAAACAACGTCAGTTCCAACTCAGCCGGGCTAAGCAAATCGACAGCAGCGTTCAGTGCTTTGCCAAGTTGCATCGCATCGAATGGCTTGGGCAAAATGGCGACTACGCCAGATTGTTTAAAAGCTTCAAGCTGAGCTTTACGGGTTTCGCTGGAAACCAGTAAAAACGGGATCTCTGCAGTGCTGGCATCAGCCTTAAGCTGTTTTAACAGCTGTTCAGCCGTGCCATCGGCCAGGTGCAAGGCGCAGGCAATGGCATCAGGTTTATGTTCAGCAATTTTAGCCAGTGCACTGCTCAGGCTATCGGCTTCTTCAACCTGGGTTACCTGTTCTTCCGCCAGTTTTTTGCGGATAATTTTACGCTGCACTTCGGAAGGTTCAACCAGCAGAATGTGTAGATCAGCAGGGGACAGTTGCATAGCGGCTCCGCAACAAAACTAAAAAACCTATTTTGCCATAACCAAAGCAAATGCGGCAGCAACAAATAAACTGCGCTGACTGCTTTAGGCATTTGAAAATGCGATTGGACACATTTTGCAACATCTTTATGCTACCTTAGGGTTGCAATGTGATACCCCTGGGTTATATATTGAAACCCTAAGGTATCAGTAACGAGGTGGAGAATGAAAAATTGGGATCCGGAACAACAAATTAGGGCGTTAAAATTCGGTGCATACAGTACGCTGTTTGCCAGCGGCATGTTTGCCTCAAGCCTGGCAAGAAATATTTCGCAAGATCTGCAGTGGCAGCATACAAGTTGGCTAGCAATACTAACCGGCGTCTTCGCCATTGGCTTTGTCATAACTTGCATAAGCTGGAGTCTTAAAAACCGTCCCAGCGGTGGCTGGCGTGAACTTATTGGTGTATATAGTGAAGAGTTTGCCCGCGAGGTTAACCGCAAAGCAAACAGCAATGCATTTTTGGTCACTATGCTGATGCTGGTACCGGCTTATATTCTAGGCGATGCGCCAATGCTGGAAAATTTAGGCCCGGCAGCTGAGCTAACAATTAATATGAGTAACTTCGCTTTATTTTTACTGGCATTAAGTGCCGCAGTATGGAGTATTACGGTGTTGCTGCACCTGCGCGATGAGGCTGATGCCTGATGGAAGAGTTAACCAATACCATCGCCGTGCTACGAGCTGCACGGCAGTTATCGCAAACCGAGCTGGCAGAAGCGATAGGCGTATCGCGGAAAACCATTAGCACTGTGGAAACCGGCCGCTTTACGCCTTCAGTTGTTATCGCGCTAAAACTGGCTAAGTTTTTTGAGGTACCGGTAGAGCAAATATTTAGCCTTAACATGCAGCGATAAGTTTAATCCAGATTAAAGCAAATTGTGCCGAGCCCCGGGGGGAAGTTACCCTCGGGTACGCCAATAACTCTACATAACCCCTTACATTTAAAGGCTTAATTGTTACAAGCTTTTCTGCCAATCTGGTATCTATCTAAGCCCCGTCAGGATACACAAATGCGCAACAACACCCATTTAAAGTTGCTAAGCCTTAGTTTGCTGATAAGTAGCGGTATTATCAGCGCCCCGGCGTCAGCCATTGTTATTCGTCATGACAAACCGGCCGAGCAGTATCTTGCCGCTAAAACAGATTTTCCACCGTTGGCCACGTTTTACAATATCGGCGTGCGCGGCACCTTGATAGCGCCTGAATGGGTGTTAACAGCAGCGCATACAGTGTTTTGCCTGAATCCGGGCCAGCCTATTGCGGTAGGCGATGAATTGGTTGAGGTACAGGCGCGTTATAGCTACCCATCTTACCAACTAGGCAAACAGAATGATTTGGCGCTTATTAAGCTGGCAAAACCGGTGCAAAGTGTTGAGCCTGCTAAACTATACCGCCAACAGGACGAACGAGACCAGGTGCTGTGGTTTATCGGCAGTGGCGGCACGGGAACAGGATTAACTGGCGAAACTGTCGGCTACAAAGACAACAATGGCGTACTGCGTAAGGCGCAGAATAAAGTAACCGCCGTGACAAAATCCGATTTGAGATTTGTGTTTGAATCCGGGCAAAACGGGCTTGAGCTGGAGGGGGTATCGGGCAATGGCGATAGCGGTGGCCCAGCCTATCTGAAAAAAGATGATGGTTACTACCTGCTTGGCATAAGCTCCAGAGTAGATTCATGGTTTAAAGATGTTGGCGAGTACGGCGTTAAAGAGCTGTATACCCGCGTATCCAGCCATGCCAATTGGATCGATCAGGTAATGGCCGCAGACAACAGTGATAGAGCCAAACTCAGCTCATCTGACGGCTTCCTGCAAGATGGCATGACGGCTGAAAATTTACCGGGTATTTGTGCATCAATAAGTTTAAAAACGCCGGTTTAGCGGGTAGTACTGCTTAAAAGCGTTATTTTTGCTAATTACTTGTTCAGTGCTACTACAGTGGTTAGCTATAGCGCTTTAAAGCCGGCCTATGCTTGACTGTAAAGGTACTCTTCCAGATACTTGTAATTATTTTTTGTGTACAGCCTTGGAAGTAAACATGGACAGCGCCAGCTTTGAAGCGTTATTTAAGCGACTAGATTTTGATCGTCCTCTCGATTACGCCAATCCGCAAGATCAGCGGCTGTATGTAGATAATTTGCATAGCGCCAACGGTATAGAGCCGATTGAAGAGCTTCAGATTAACATTGAGATGTCGGAAAATCCGACCTCCTGGTTATTTACGGGTCATCGAGGAGTTGGTAAATCGACGGAGCTTCGTCGTATGGCTGTAGCGCTGCGAGACAATAAGCATATGGTCATCGTTGCCGATATGGGGGAATATCTTAACCTCGCGGAGCCTATCACTACCGAGATGTTATTACTAACGATGGTGGCGGCACTAGCCGATGGTGCTGATGCGTTGTTAAAGCCAGAGAAAGACAAACCAAGTTATGTGCGAAGACTATGGGATTGTTTGAATAATACTGAAGTTAACATCAGTGAGATTGACTTTGAGGCGGCCGGTTTTACGTTAAAAGCGGTACTTAAACAGAATGACAATTTAAAACAAAAAGTTATGCAAGCCATTGCTGGCGCACCTGCAAAGTTGGCGCAACAAGTCAGAGAATTTGCAAAGCAAATTTCAGAGGATGCTCGAAAGACTAGTAGGGAAGATACTAAAGTTATTTTGATTTTAGATTCTTTAGAGCGATTACGTGTAACAGGGGGCGATGCAAGGGTATGTTATGACGCTATCACCCGAACCTTTGAAACAAATGGCGACTATCTTAAGTTACAACATATTCACGTTGTATATAGCGTACCGCCTTACTTGCCGTTTTTATGCCCCCGCATCGGGTCATATTATGGTGTAGAGGTATGCACTTTGCCTCATGTTAAAGTATTTGAAACGCCGGAAATAAATAAAAGAGAAATCACAGACGTAAAACCTTTCGATGAAGGTTTAAACTTGCTCGTTCAATGTGTACGTAATCGCTATCCGGATGTAGAGCAGCTTATTCCAAACGCTATGTTGAAGGAGCTGGCGCTTGCTTCAAGCGGTAGTGTGCGAGACTATTTTCGCTTGATTAAATCGGTATGTACCAAGGCTCGGGTTGCAAAAGCGCCAGTTCCACTTGAAAGTAGTTCGCCTTTATCTCAGCTTGCAACTCAGGTGTTAATGAATGAAATGCCACTAGCGGAGGAAGACAAACAGTGGTTGCTCAATGTGCGCAAAACACATGGTACAGGTTTAGACTCAATCAGTAATCTACATGAATTAGCGCGTTTGTTTGATAGCGGTATCATTTTAAACTATCGCAATGGACGGGACTGGTGTGATGTTCATTATTTATTGCACAGCGAGTTAGCATTATACGGTGAAATCGGTGAATGAAAACGGTATGCCAGACCAAACTCCAGCAGACATATGGCCGGAAATGCGGCTGCATATTGAATGGAGTGAGCGCTTTAGCCTTTGCTTTTTATTTTGCCCGGACAGCAAGGCAATTGAGGACATAGTTCAGTGGCTCGATGATTCAAGCGCAATGCGCACCGCGCCGTTAAGCAGGTTCGTTCCGGATAGCCCCCGCACTGCAGTTGCTGAAGTACTGACAAAGCTTGAAGAACACAGCAACCGTATCGCGAAATATCATGCGCCTGTTTGGCTACAAATACTTACTCTGGATAATGAAAACGATACAAGCCAATGGGATGCCGCTCGGGCTGCTCTGCTGGCCAGATTAAATGAACGACGGGAATGGTTATCAAACAATTTTGCTTGTCCATTGGTGATATGTTTACCTTTGCATTGGCAAACAAAAGTGATTCAAATAGCACCTGATCTTTGGCACATCCGCTCTTACAGTTCAGCAGTTGAAGCAAAATTGGCCGTGCAACAACAAGAACAGTACCCGGACTTATTACCGCATTTCTTGCAATCTCAGCCAGATACTGACAACGCAGCCTTTATTGCTAAGGTTGAATTAGCACGGAAAAAATTACAGCAAAAACCTGACGCTGTCAGCTTACAACGCGAGTTATTGATGGCAATTTCCGAATTGGGTGATGCCGAGCGAGATACAGGGCGTGCAGAAAGCGCATTGTCGGCCTATCGGGAAAGCCTGGCGATGTCTCGGCAGCTGCAGGCGCAATTGGGCGACCAGCCGCAGGTATTGCTGGATTTAAGTGTGTCGCTCAGTAAACTCGGTGATGCTGAGCGCGATACCGGGCGTGCAGAAGCTGCGTTGTCAGCCTATCGGGAAAGTCTGTCGATTGACCGGCAGCTGCAGGCGCAATTGGGCGACCAGCCGCAGGTATTGCTGGATTTAAGTGTGTCGCTCAGTAAACTCGGTGA
>NZ_JALAAR010000005.1:0-25419 GCF_036984005.1 Rheinheimera muenzenbergensis | reverse complement strand
CGGCAGCTGCAGGCGCAATTGGGCGACCAGCCGCAGGTATTGCTGGATTTAAGTGTGTCGCTCAGTAAACTCGGTGATGCTGAGCGCGATACCGGGCACGCAGAAGCCGCGTTGTCAGCCTATCGGGAAAGCTTGGCGATTAGACGGCAGCTGCGGGCGCAATTGGGCGACCAGCCGCAGGTACTGTCGGGTTTAAGTGTGTCGCTTAGTAAACTGGGTGATGCCGAGAGCTACGCAGGGCGAGCTGAAGCTGCGCTTTTGGCCTATCGGGAAAGCCTGGCGATTAGAAGACAGCTGCGGGCGCAGTTGGGCGACCAGCCGCAAATATTACGGGATTTAAGTGTGTCGTTAATTAATCTAGGTGAAGCCGAGCGGGACGCGGGGCGTGCAGAAGTTGCGCTGTTGGCCTATCGGGAAAGCCTGGCGATTAGACGGCAGCTGCGGGAGCAATTGGGCGACCAGCCGCAGTTATTGCGGGATTTAGGTGTGTCGCTTAGTAGACTGGGTGATGCCGAACGAGATGCTGGGCGCGCAGAAGCTGCGCTGTCGGCCTATCGGGAAAGCCTGGCGATGTGTCGGCAGCTTCATGCGCAACTAGGTGACCAGCCGCATGTATTGCGGGTTTTAGGTGTGTCGCTTAGTAAACTGGGTGATGTCGAGCGAGACGCAGGGCGCGTAGAAGCCGCGTTGTCGGCCTATCTGGAAAGCCTGGCGATTAGACGGCAGCTGCATGCGCAACTGGGTGACCAGCCGCAGGTATTGCGGGATTTAGGTGTGTCACTCGAAAGATTGGGTGATGCCGAGCGCGACGCAGGACACGCAGAAGCTACGCTGTCGGCCTATCGGGAAAGCCTGGCGATTAGACGGCAGCTTCATGCGCAACTGGGCGACCAACCGCAGGTATTACGGGATTTAAGTATTTCGCTTGGGAGGTTGGGTGATGCCGAGCGAGGCGCAGGGCGCGCAGAAGCTGGGCTGTCGGCCTATCGGGAAAGCCTGGCAATTGACCGGCAGCTACTGGCGCAACTGGGCGACCAGCCTCCGGTATTACAGTATTTAAGTATTTCGCTTGGGAGGTTGGGTGATGCCGAGCGCGACGCAGGGCAAGCAGAAGCTGCGCTGTCGGCCTATCGGGAAAGCCTGGCGATTAGACAGCAGCTGCAGGCGCAACTGGGTGACCAGCCGCAGGTATTAGATGCTCTAGCAGTAAGCTATGAGCGAATAGCAAGTTTGCTTAAGGATGACGATTCCTTGGAAGCACTAGAGAATGCTTTAATGTTACGACGGCGCCTGGTGGATGCAATGCCAGATACACCTTATTATCGGCAACGCCTTGCATCGATAGAAGCGTTGAAGTTTTCAAAGAAGCCGCATTAAACGAAATAGTTTTTACTTTAGTCAACGCCCTCACGCTATTTAGGTGAGCCTAGGGTATAGGCGACAAATGACTTGATTAGATTAACCACTAAAATTTTTCACGACATATCGATACGGCAACTCAATCGTATAACTTTCCGCAAGCTCATGATCCTTAAAGCGGCAAAATGCCGGAACATCGCGTGTTGAGGCTAGGTCGTCGGCGATAATCAGTAGATCGCCCCTAAAAACTCGCTGATTTATAATTTATATGTTTTAATAAGGTTAATTTATGATTAACTTAAGGTGTTTTTATGCTGACTTTAGAAGAAATAATTATTAGTCGTGGTGAAATAGAAAAAATATATAGAGCAAATATTGCACTAACTTTGTGGCGTGGTTTACATAGTTCGGATGACAAAATAAACCCGTTATACCCGGATTTTTACCGGCGCGATTTGCCCAATGGTGATATCCGCGAGCCGGATGTAACAATTGTCAGGGACCGGAAAACAGGGAAAGAAATAGTAAAATCTGAGGAAGGCGTTGGCACTTCTTTGACAGACAAAGAGGGACTGTTTGGCCACAAAAGCTGGGAGTATTATGTTATTCCAAAAGGAACCGTAATACCTAAAGAGCTTATAATCACCAAAGACCACTACTTAGCCAGGAAAAAGTGCTGGCACTATTCCATATCACCAAATTTTGATATGGCAAAAGAAGACTTTATTGCTGCGTTAGATAAACTGGCGCAAAATGCGGGCATTAAAGTGAAAGGAAAAACTCATGCCACAGGTTGACGTTAGAACGTTATCTGTCTGTATTCAGGCACTACAAACAGCCATAAAGCATAATGACTTTTTGTCGCAGTCGGCAACAGTTGATAGCGATGACTATGAAGAGAGCTCATATATGTTTGAGCTCGAACTGGCTAAGCTTATAAAGCTTTATCAGCAGGAAGAAGCTGCTGGTAATGTAAATATTCCGCTTGCGGAGCTACTTAAACCGCCTTTTGATGGCTCTATTAATGCCTGATGTTGAGCCAGAGCCAGGAACGCTGGAATATCAACAATGGTCAATCCAGCATTCAAAGCTGTTAATTGACCGCTTGTTTGAACATCCAATACCTGAGGATGTTGCACAAGCGGAAGATGGTTTAAGCTGCTTGTTTTAAATCATCATCGCTTATGGGAGCCTATTTTCTACTTTCTGGCGGGAGTCCGTTTTCTGGTGTAACACAGCAATGATTGCAATACCCTTACCATTAGTTTCGCAGATGTAATACACGGAGTGATATTTGTTATGCCAGACCATAATATCCGGTAGATTCTCACTAAAAGGTTTGGCGGGTAGTAGTTTGCTGGCAAGCGAATCAAAGGTCTTTTCCAGCTCGGCAGCATAGGCTCTGCTTTTTGCTATACCCCAGGTTTTAACGGTATAGCGCGCGATACTCTGTAAGTCTTGCGCCGCCTCAGCAGTTAACTGATAACGCTTTTTAGCGCTTGTCATGCTCAGCTATAGCCTGTTCGAATATATCGGTAACACTTTGCTCAGAAAAATTGCCGTTATGTGCGCTGGTTAGCCGCTTTTGCAGTAGGGTTTCTAACTGCTTCACTGAGTAGTTTTGCGGCTGCTCTTCCGCCTGCTGTGGTAGCACTTTGTCCAAGATAAAGTCCTTTATGCTTTTACCCTGTAATGCCGCCATAGCTTTTAGCAGTTGATGCTGCTCAGGTGTCACTTCTATGGATAATCTGCTCACAGCGCGCTCCGGAGGTTATCGTTGAGATAGTTTTAAGTATAAACATGATGTACTAATGTGCAAATGTACATTTGTGCACCAAAAAGCCTGAGCGAGGATAAAACTATTGTCGTTACCTGTTTTATCTCCTAAGTTAGTGTTTTATTTCCGCCAAAAGCGGTCAGGGATTATTCAACAAGGATGCGTTAATTGAAAAAGCTGTTACTTATCGCGCTGATTGCCTTCGGTGCCTGGAATTACTACCAAAAACAAAACACTGCGCTAGTAGCAGAACCTGTTGCTGTACCAAAAGTGTTGCCTGACTACACTGTACCAATTAGCAAAGCCCGTGCTGTGGCCAATGCATCACAGTTCCGCTGCGGCGGTCGCCAACACTGTAGTGAAATGAACTCTTATGAGGAAGCCGTATTCTTTCTAAGAAACTGCCCGGATACCAAGATGGATGGCGATGGTGACGGTGTACCTTGTGAAAGGCAGTTTAATCGCTTTTAAGATGTCGTGTTAACCACTAATTTTCTTAACCACATATCGATAGGGCAGCTCATTGGTATTACTGCTTACTAACTCGTGATCCATAAAGCGGCAGAATGCCGGGATATCACGGGTGGTGGCTGGGTCATCAGCGATAATCAGTAAAGTTTCACCCACCTGCATTTTGCGCAGTTGCAGCCGCACCATCATTACCGGCTCGGGGCAGCGCAGGCCTAAGGCATCGAGGGTTTGATCTGCGTTGCTAAAAATATCTTCCATTTAAACTCCGGTAGAAAGTCTTTGCTTTGTTTGCGTAGTGTCGGCGAAAATTCCCGCTGTACTCGCCACAGCGGGGCTTCGGGCAATCCTGCCTCTCAGCCGTGCGGCCCGGCTTTGCCGTACGCTGGCGTTCCATACGGCAGCTGTTGCCGCATTCGCTGCGCTCGTGGGTCTGTGGCTGCGCCAGCGGGATTTGCGCCTAATCTTTGTGCCAATAAATAAGGGCCGTAAAAACGGCCCTTATTCTATGCGATTGTGTTTATGGCTGCCAGCTTATGGCCGTTCAAACACGGTAGCAATACCCTGGCCTAGGCCGATACACATGGTAGCCAGGCCAAACTTGCCGCCTTTATCTTCCATCACGTTAATCAGCGTAGTGGCGATACGTGAACCGGAGCAGCCCAGCGGGTGACCAAGGGCGATAGCGCCGCCGTTCAGGTTTACTTTTTGCTCGGCTACTTCCAGTAGGCCTAAGTCTTTCATTACTGGCAGGGCCTGGGCCGCGAAGGCTTCGTTCAGCTCGGCATAGTCAATGTCGGCTATGGTAATGCCTGCCGCTTTTAACGCCTTTTTCGACGCCGGTACCGGGCCGTAACCCATAATAGACGGATCACAACCGGCTACACCCATACCGCGCACGTAAGCACGAATTGGCAGGCCCAGCGCTTTGGCTTTGTCTTCGCTCATGACTAACATGCCAGAGGCACCGTCAGATAATGCTGAAGACGTACCCGCCGTTACTGTACCGTTGGCCGGGTCGAATACCGGGCGCAGTTGGCCCAAGGCTTCTACTGTAGTTTCTGGCCGGATAACTTCATCGTAATCCATCAGCTTTAACACGCCGTCAGCGTCGTGGCCTTCGGTGGGAATAATTTCATTTTTAAAGCGGCCCTGCAGGCTGGCTTCTTGTGCTAAGCGGTGCGAGCGGGCGCCGAATTCATCCTGCTGCTGGCGGCTAATACCGTGCAGTTTGCCCAGTAATTCAGCGGTTAAGCCCATCATGCCGGCGGCTTTAGCGACAGAAGTCGATAAACCCGGATGGAAGTCGACGCCGTGGTTCATTGGCACATGGCCCATGTGTTCAACACCACCAATTAAATACACTTCACCCATGCCGGTTTGAATAGCGCGCACGGCGTCATGCAAAGCTTGCATTGATGAGCCGCACAATCGATTTACCGTTACCGCCGGTACTGAGTGCGGAATGCCGGCTAACAGTGCCGCATTACGTGCCACGTTAAAGCCTTGCTCCAGGGTTTGTTGTACACAACCCCAGATAATGTCGTCGATATCGGCCGGGTTTAACGCCGGGTTACGCGCCACTAATGAGGCCATCACATGGGCAGACAGTTGCTCGGCACGCACGTTGCGGTACATACCGGCTTTGCTGCGGCCCATCGGGGTACGAATGCAATCTACGATAACTGCGTTTTTCATTATTTTGCTCCTGCGCTTAAACCGGGAAGAAACGCTGGCCGGCTGCGGCCATAGCGCGGGTTTTGTCTGTTACCTGATAAATTTCGCCTAAGTGGGCGTATTTATCGGCCAGGGCGACAAAGTTGCTTAAACCGATAGTATCAGCATAACGCAACGGGCCACCACGGAACGGCGGGAAGCCTAAGCCGTAAATCAGGCCCATATCGGCTTCAGCGGCGCTGGCCACTATGCCTTCTTCCAGACAGCGAATGGTTTCGTTAATCATGGGTACCATAACGCGGGCGATAATGTCTTCCGCGCTGAATTCCTGCTTATCTGCAGCAATAGCGGCCAGTAAGCTAATAGCGGCCGGGTCGATATCTTTTTTCGGTTTGCCTTTGGCATCTTTGCTGTAGGCATAGAAACCGACGCCGTTTTTCTGACCGTAACGATCGGCTTTATACATTGCAGCAACCGGATCATTGTCCAGCTTGGCCATGCGGGTAGGGAAGCCTGCTGCCATAACATCGGTGCAGTGATAAGCGGTGTCTAAACCGACTACATCCAGTAAGTAAGCCGGGCCCATTGGCCAACCAAACTGCTTTTCCATTACCCTGTCTACCTGGGCAAAGTCGGCACCATCTAATACCAGCTTGCTAAAGCCGGCAAAGTAGGGGAACAGTACGCGGTTAACAAAGAAACCCGGGCAGTCGTTTACCACGATAGGCGATTTACCCATCTTGGCTGCGTAAGCCACTACAGCAGCGACAGTTTCTTCGCTGGTGTCTTTACCACGGATAACCTCTACCAACGGCATACGGTGTACCGGGTTAAAGAAGTGCATACCACAGAAGTTTTGTGGCCGGCTCAAGTTAGCTGCCAGTGAGTCAATTGAAATGGTTGAGGTGTTAGAGGTTAAAATAGCGTCGTCAGTTAACAGTGCTTCAACTTCTTTTAATACCGCGCCTTTAATTTTCGGGTTCTCTACCACGGCTTCCACCACGATATCGACGCCCTTAACGTTCTCGTTGCTCAGCGTAGGCGTAATAGCGGCAATTACTTTAGCCATACCTACCGCATCGAGCTTTTTACGCTCTACCTGTTTACCTAACAGCTTAGTGGCTTCGCCCATGCCCAGCGCTAACGCTTTATCGGCGATGTCTTTCATCACCACCGGCACGCCTTTTAAGGCCGACTGATAGGCAATACCGCCGCCCATAATACCAGCGCCAAGTACGGCTGCTTTGTTTACTGCTTTGGTCGCCGTTTTGGCGGCCTTTTTGGCTTTGCCTTTGATCAGTTGATCATTTAAAAACAAGCCAATTTGCGCAGTAGCGGCATCGGTTTTAGCCAGTTTAGCAAAGCCTGCATTTTCCAGTGCCATAGCACCGGCGCGATCTAAACCAGATGCGGCTTCAATGGTAGTCACTGCCAGCATAGGTGCCGGGTAGTGTTTACCGGCGTTGGCAAAAACCATACCTTTGGCCGTGCTGAAGCTCATGGTGGCTTCGGTTTTGTTTAATTTAAGCGGTTGTAACTTCACCGCGCGTTTTTTACGCCAGTCCAGTTTGCCGGCAATGGCATCTTCCAGCATGGATAGCGCTGCCGCTTCCAGTTTCTGCGGCGCTACTACGGCATCAATTAAACCAAACTTTTGTGCTTGTTCGGCACTGTGGTCTTTGCCGGTGGTGATCCATTCCATCGCATTGTCGGCACCGATAATGCGCGGCAAGCGCACGGTACCGCCAAAGCCTGGCATTAAGCCCAGTTTTACTTCCGGCAGGCCAATACGGGTGCTAGTGTCGGCAACGCGATAATCTGAAGTAAGTGACCACTCACATCCGCCACCCAGTGCGAAACCTTTCAGTGCCACTATGGTTGGCACCGGTAAATCTTCGGCCAGATCAAAGATATCAGAGGCTTGTTTGATCCACGGGATCAGCTCGTCTTCCGGCCGTAAAAAGGTGCTTAAAAATTCAGTAATGTCGGCACCAACGATAAAAGCGTCTTTTTCGCTACAAAAAATAACACCTTGCAGCGACTTATCGGCGTGCAGCAGCTCTAAAGCTGTCTTACAATCAGTTAGCGTCTGCTGGTCAAATTTGTTAACTGAGCCCTTGGCATTAAAAGCAAAACGGGCGATACCAGGTTTCAGGTAAGCAACACTGATGTTGTCACTCTGGTAAATCATAACGGTGCTCCTTGGTCGCGTATGTTAAGGTTGTTCGCAACTGGTACGATGAGGTTGTCTGGCTCAGTGTGTCGTGGTTTGGTAAAAAATTCAACCGTTATTTAAACGCGTGTTTGAATTTGCCACCACTGATTAGCAGTAACTATAGGTGGTATTTCTTTCAGTTTAGAATTTTTGTCGGGGTTATCGTCGTGAAACGTATTGTTTTTATGTTGAGTAACCTGCTACTGGCGCCATTATCGGCGGCGTCAGTGTCTTCTGAGGCAGGTTTGCGTAATGAATTTTTGCAAGCCGAGCGTCAAATTGGCAGTGTAAAGTACCAGCAGGCACAAAAACTGCTGCAAAAATTTGCCGGTTATCCGTTGCAACCTTATCTTGAATTGCGACGCTTACAACAGTTTCTGACAGCTGATGAGCGTATCGCGGCTTTCCTGCAGCAGCATCAGGGCTCACCTTTAGATTGGCCGTTACGTAAACCCTGGTTGCTGGATTTAGCGCGGCGGCAAAAAGCCGGGCTTTACCTGGCAAATTACCAGGGCTCAACTGACGCCGAGCTGGAATGCTACGCTGTGCGTTTTAAATTAGCCGCTAAAGATGCTGACAGCGGCGGGCTGTGGCAGGAAGTGAGTCGGTTGTGGCTGGTGGGTAAATCTCAGCCAAAAGCCTGTGATCCGCTATTTTCTGCCTGGCGCAAAGCCGGCCAGCAAACGGCCGAGCGGGTATGGCTGCGCCTTACACTGGCGGCAGAAGGTGGCGATGCCAGTTTAATTCCGTATTTAAAATCGCAGTTACCCGCAGATATGCACTATCTGGCCGATATGTATCAGCAGGCCCGGCGTAATCCGGCGGTGATAGCAAATAGCCGGTTTTTTACGCTGAAAAAGCCGCAGGAGCGGGACATCGCTGCCTATGGTTTAAAACGGCTGATCTGGCGCCATCCGGATCAGGCACTTAGGGTGTGGCAAAAGTTTGTCAATGATCCTTACTTTACCGAGGCTCAGCGGCTGGATGTGCAGCGCCAGTTTGCTATAGCGCTGGCCAGTAAAGGTGATGAACGCGCCGCAGTTTGGTTTGCCGATTTGCCAGCTGAATTTATCGACAGCACACTGGCGCACTGGCATGTCAGCCATGCGCTGGCGCAGCTTGATTGGCCAAAGGTACAGCAGGTTATTGAAGCCTTACCGGCCGAGGTTAGCATTGATAGTGCCTGGCGTTACTGGTTGGCACGCGCCTATGAGCAGCAAGGCCAGACTGACAAAGCTACTGCTTTAATGCAGCAACTGGCGTTGCAGCGGCATTTTTATGGCTTTATGGCCGCCTCCCGCCTGGGGTTACCGCCGAGTCTGGCACATGCGCCGGTGACTGTCAGCGACACAGAACTTCAGCAATTGCAGCAACACCCGACTGTAAAGCGGGCGCAGGAATGGCTGGCTTTAGGCCGGTTAACGGAAGCCCGCCGCGAGTGGAATCATCTGCAGGATATTTCATCTGAACAACAAAAATTAGTCTCAGCTAAGCTGGCCTATCAATTGCAATGGTATGAAAGGGCGATATTCTCGCTGGCGGATGTCGGTTATTGGGACGATATAGAGTTGCGCTTTCCGCTGGCGTATAAAGACGAAATTAGCCAAAGTGCCGCTAAGGCAGAAATTGATTCCGGCTGGGCGATGGCGATAGCGCGGCGCGAAAGTTCGTTTATGGCCGATGCGGCATCGCCGGTAGGCGCGCGGGGTTTAATGCAGCTGATGCCAGCAACAGCGCGACAAATTGCGAAAAAGCCGGTGCAGCTGGCGCAACTGAATAACCCGGTGTTGAATATTGATTACGGCGTCGACTATCTGAATTATCTGATGCGGCGTAACGATGGTAACTTACTGATGGCAACGGCCGCGTATAACGCCGGTTACAGCAGGGTAAAACAGTGGATCCCGAAAGATTATGCGCTGCCGGCAGATGTCTGGGTAGAAACTATTCCTTATCGTGAAACACGTGAATATGTTAAAGCGGTGATGGCGTATTACCAGATTTACAATATCAGGCTTAATGCGCCGGTTGACGTGTTTAAGCCGCTGACGTCAATGCAGATTGGGGTCATAGTGGAATGATGATATGATTGGCGGCATAATTTTCAGCCAACAGGTCAGAGACTTATAACAATGACTTATCAGACTTTGTATCCGGCACATATTGCCGAACTGCAGCAACGTACCCGCTTACTACTGGAGCGCGAAAACCTGGATGCACTGGTGGTGCATTCCGGCCAGACACAACGCAAGTTTCTGGACGACATGGATTACCCGTTTAAAGCCAACCCGTTGTTTAAGGCCTGGTTACCCGTGGTAGACAATCCACATTGCTGGTTGTTACTTGATGGCGAGAACAAACCCAAACTGATTTTTTACCGGCCAAAAGATTTTTGGCACAAGGTGCCGGATGAGCCGCATGACTATTGGGCCGAGCATTTTGATATACAGTTGCTGGATAAAGCCAACAAAGTAGAAACCTTACTGCCATATGATAAAGCCCGGTTGGCTTATTTAGGTGAGCATATAGAAGTGGCCAGGGCGCTGGGCTTTACTGAAATAAACCCGGAGCCGGTATTAAACTTTATCCATTTTTATCGTGCGTACAAAACGCCGTATGAGCAAGCCTGTCTGCGTATGGCTAACCAGATGGCAGTGGCGGGCCACAATGCGGCCAAAGCGGCATTTTTCGCCGGTGGTAGTGAGTTTGATATTCAGCTGGCTTACTTAGCCGCGGTGCGGCAAACCGAAAACGAAGTGCCTTATGGCAATATCGTCGCGCTGAACCAGAACGCCGCTATTTTGCATTACACGGCGTTGGAGCGCCGGGTGCCAAAGCAGCTACATTCGTTTTTGATAGATGCCGGTGCTGAGTTTAACGGTTATGCTGCTGATATCACCCGCACTTATAGTTTCAAGCCGCAGGATGAATTCGCCGAGTTAATCAGTGCGGTAAATGCTGTTGAGCTGGAACTGGCCGGAGCGCTAAAACCTGGTTTGAAATATGGCGAGCTGCATGTGAAATGTCACCAGCGGATAGCCGAAATACTGCAACAGTTTGATTTTGTCCGGATGTCGCCAGAGGCTATCGTCGAGACTGAAATCAGCCGCACCTTCTTTCCGCATGGTCTGGGCCATCACTTGGGCCTGCAGGTGCATGATGTGGGTGGCTTTATGGCAGATGAGCGGGGCACTCATGTTGCCGCCCCGCAAAGTCACCCTTATTTGCGCTGTACCCGCACTATCGAAGCCAATATGGTGTTTACCATTGAGCCTGGCCTGTATTTTATCGACAGCCTGCTGGCAGATTTAGCAGCGACAGAGCATGATAAAGCGATAAACTGGCAAAAGATTGATGCTTTCCGTCAGTTTGGCGGTATTCGCATTGAAGACAATATTATTGTGCATCAGGATCGCAATGAAAATATGACCCGCGATTTAAAGCTGGCATAAGCGAACTACCCAGGGATAACAGCTGCCACTATGCAATACCGTTCGATAATTCGGATCCTGGGCCTGCTGATTGCTATTTTTAGCATCAGCATGGTGCCGCCGGCTTTTGTGGCGTACTGGTATCAAGACGGTGCCGGTGTACCGTTTTTATTGTCTTTTGTGCTGTGTTTGTTTATCGGTTTTGTGATCTGGTATCCAAACCGTGCCTACCGGCGCGAACTTAAAGTTCGCGATGGCTTTTTAATAGTGGTGCTGTTTTGGACGGTGCTGGGTGCCGTGGGCGCCATTCCGTTTATGCTGGCCAGCAACCCGGAGCTTAACCTGGCTGGTGCTATGTTTGAGGCCTTCTCTGGCCTCACTACGACCGGCGCGACGGTATTAACCGGTATTGAGCACCTGCCTAAAGCCATATTGTACTATCGCCAGCAGCTGCAATGGCTGGGGGGCATGGGGATCATCGTATTGGCGGTGGCAATATTACCGATGTTAGGTGTCGGTGGTATGCAGTTGTACCGTGCTGAGACGCCAGGCCCGGTAAAAGACAACAAGATGACGCCGCGCATTGCCGATACCGCTAAGCACCTGTGGTATATCTATCTGGCGCTAACCTTAAGCTGCGCGCTGGCGTTTTTTTTGGCAGGTATGAGTGGTTTTGATGCCATTTGTCATGCGTTCTCTACCGTCGCTATCGGTGGTTTTTCCACCTATGATGCCAGTATAGGGCACTTTAACAGTGCGGCAATAAATGCTATCTGCGTAATATTTTTATTGCTGAGCGCGATTAACTTTCCGCTGCATTTTGCCGCGGTGCGCGGTAAAAGCGTCAGTACTTATTTTCGTGACCCGGAATTTAAAGCCTTTTTGGCCATTCAGGCCGCGCTGATATTTATTTGTTTCGCGGTACTGCTTTATACCAATGTTTATAGCAGTACTGCTGAGGCATTAAACCATGCCGCCTTTCAGGCGGTGTCTATTTCTACCACGGCGGGCTTTGCTACCGACGGCTTTGCAGCCTGGCCATTGTTCTTACCGATCTTGCTAATTTTTTCCAGCTTTATAGGTGGCTGCGCCGGTTCTACCGGTGGTGGCATGAAGGTAGTGCGGGTTTTGCTGTTGTTTTTACAGGGCAAACGCGAGCTTAACCGGCTTATTCATCCGCGGGCGGTATATGCAATCAAGCTGGGACGGCGTGCGGTAGACGACCGTATTGTCGAAGCGGTATGGGGCTTTTTTGCCGCCTATGCGCTGGTGTTTGTGGTGATAATGTTGCTGTTAATTCTGACCGGACTGGATAACATCACCGCTTTTACCGCTACGGCCGCTTGTTTAAATAATCTGGGCCCCGGCCTGGGAGAGGTGGCAGCACATTTCGGCAATATACCGGACAGTAGTAAGTGGTTGCTGGTAATTGCCATGGTGTTTGGCCGGTTAGAGGTGTTTACGCTACTGGTATTGTTTACCCCGGCGTTCTGGAAAGATTAAGCCGCTACGGTGTAGCGGCTTGCTCAGTATCTGCTGTCTAGATAAAAATGGCGCTAACCTGAAACAGCTTTTCCACTTCGACAATGTGTTTCTTATCGACCATAAACAAAATAATGTGGTCGTCGGTTTCAATCTTGGTATTGTCATGGGCAATCAGGACTTCGTCGCCGCGTACTATGGCACCGATGGTGGTGCCCGGCGGTAATCTAAGCTCACCAATAGTTTTACCCACTACCTTACTGGTGCTGGCATCGCCGCGGGCTACTGCTTCTATTGCTTCTGCTGCGCCACGGCGCAATGAATACACATTAACGATATCACCACGGCGTATATGGGTTAACAAGGCTGAAATAGTGGCTTGTTGCGGTGATACCGCTATGTCAACTTCGCCGCCCTGCAGCAAATCAACATAAGCGCCACGTTTGATCAGAACCATGGTTTTTTGCGCGCCCATCCGTTTGGCCAGCATGGCAGACATAATGTTGGCTTCATCGTCGTTGGTAACGGCAATAAATACATCGACCTGCTCTATGTTTTCTTCTTCCAGTAGCTCAGGGTCAGAGGCATCACCAACATAAACCACAGTGTTATCCAGCGCACTGGATAAGAATTCGGCGCGTTCTTTGCCACGCTCTATCAGCTTAACGCTGTGGGTTTTTTCCAGTGCCCGGGCCAGACCAAAACCAACGTTACCGCCACCGGCAATCATAATGCGCCGATAGCTTCGTTCCAGTTTTTGCAGCTCGCTCATCACCGCGCGGATATGCTTGGTTGCCGCGACGAAGAAAACTTCATCATCGGCTTCAATAATGGTGGTGCCCAACGGCTTAATGGCCGTGCCGCGCCGGTAAATAGCTGCTACGCGGGTTTCAATATTCGGCATGTGCTCTTTTAGTGCTGACAGTGCATGGCCGACCAGCAAACCACCATAGTAGGCTTTAACCGCCACCAGGCTGACTTTGCCGCCGGCAAACTCTACTACCTGCAGCGCGCCGGGGTAATCGATTAAGCGACGGATATAGTTGGTAACCAGTGCTTCCGGGGCAATAAAGTGATCAACCGGCATATCATCTTTATGAAATAATTCGTCGCGGTATTTCAGATATTGGTTAGTGCGGATGCGGGCAATTTTAACCGGTGTGCTGAAGATACTGTAAGCTACCTGACAGGCCACAATATTTACTTCGTCACTGTTGGTAACGGCTACTATCATATCGGCATCTTCGGCACCGGCTTTTTTCAGAATGTCGGGATGCGAGCCGTGGCCAAATACTACCTGCAGGTCAAAACGGTCCTGCAGGGCGCGGAGTTTGTCGATATTGGTATCTACAATGGTAATATCGTTTTGTTCACCTACCAGGTTCTCTGCCAGAGTAGCGCCAACCTGACCGGCACCCAGAATAATTATTTTCATACGCTTAGCCTGCTATCTTTTTATGCAAAATGGCGTAGAAAAACCCGTCGCCGTCCTGTTCACCGGGTAGTAATTGCCAACCAAACGGCTGCGAGCTGAGTTGCTGTGGCGCAGGTTGTAGTTGCGCATCACTGTGTTGCTGTAAAAACTGGGCAATTTGCTGTTGGTTTTCCTCGGGTAACACACTGCAGGTGGCATAAAGTAAAGTGCCGCCAGGTGCTAATAATTGCCAGCATTGGCTGAGGATCTGCTGCTGTAATTCTGCCAGTGCGGCAATATCCGCCTTTTTACGCAACCAACGAATGTCCGGATGCCGCCGTACAACGCCGGTAGCCGAGCAGGGCACGTCCAGCAAGATGCGATCAAACTGCTGACCTTGCCACCAACTGTCTGGTACGGCGGCATCAGCCGCTATAACGTTGGCGTTAAAACCCAAGCGAGCCAGATTATCGTGTACCCGCAGTAAGCGCTTAGGATCTTTATCCAAAGCGGTTAATTCAGCCTGTGGCGCCAGTTCCAAAATATGGCAGCTTTTGCCACCGGGTGCGCAGCAGGCATCCAACACTTGCTGGCCATCCTGTGCATTAAGCAACACTGCGGCGTACTGGGCCGAAAGGTCCTGTACCGAAAACCAGCCATCGAGGTAACCAGGCAGGCTGGTAACATCCTGCGCCTGTGCCAGTTTGATCGCGGCCGGCAGGTCGGCCACCGGCCGGGTATAATCAATACCGGCGCGCGTCAGTGCGGCGGCATAGTCGGTCGGATTAATTTTACTGACATTTACCCGCAACCATAGCGGTGCTTTATGCTGATTAGCATCCAGTATTGTTTGCCAGTTATCTGGATAGGCTTGCTGCAAAGCGGTTATCAGCCAGCCCGGATGATTGTATTTTACTGCCGCTGGCGCTGTATCGAAGTTAAACAATTCGCTGTTGCGCTGTACATTGCGCAACACGCCGTTAATCAGCTTAGTTAATGACTGGCCTTTTAATTCACGGGCGGCATCGACGGTTTCACTGATAGCGGCATGATCAGGAATACGCATAAACTTCAGCTGATAAATACCTACGTACAATAAAAACTGCAGTGGGCGTAGCTGCTTAATCAGTGGTTTGCTCATGAGTTGGCTACAAACCGCCTCTAGCTGCGGTAAATAACGTAGCACGCCAAAACAAATTTCCTGTAACAGAGCTTTATCTAACGTATTGTCTGTCTGCGCCTGTGCTTTAGGCAGTGCTTCCGATAAGCTCAGGCCGCAATCGACTACGTCGAAACAGCATCGCGCTGCCAGGGCGCGCAGGTTGGCGCTCATAGCTGTTTGCCTGCCGCAAGCCAGTCGGCCCGGCCATTAATAAAGTCAGCGGCTGCCATCGGCTTTTTGCCAGGTGGTTGCAGCTGGCTAATACATAACACACCTTCAGCGCAGGCTATGCGAATGCCCTGTTTATCAGCACTCAGTACAGTGCCCGCGGCCTCCTGACCAGAAGACACCTCTGCATGGGCTAGCCATACTTTAACGTTGCCTTGTGTCAGCGCCAGATAACTAACCGGCCAGGGATTAAAGGCCCGGATTTCACGCTCCAGCACTATGGCTGCTTTGTTAAAGTCGAGCAGGGCTTCATCTTTATGTAACTTTTCAGCATAACTGGCTTGGTTATCGTCCTGCGTTTGCGCCTGTTGCTGTAATGCTGGCAGGTTGTTTAAGGCATCTGTTAGCGCAGCAGGCCCCAGTTGTGCCAGTTTGTCGTACAAACTAGCGCTGGTGTCGGTTGCGTCTATGCTGCAGGTTACCCGGCTTAGCATGGCACCGGTATCTAAGCCGGCATCCATTTGCATAATGGTGATGCCAGTGTGTTCGTCACCGGCCCAAATCGCGCGCTGAATAGGTGCGGCACCACGCCAGCGTGGTAACAAAGAGCCATGCACGTTAATGCAGCCTAAACGCGGTGTATCCAACACAGTTTGCGGCAATATCAGGCCGTAGGCCACAACTACCATTACATCAGCATTTAACGCGGCCAGCTCACTTTGTGCCGGTGCTTTTTTCAATGATTTTGGTTGATAAACGGCAATACCATGTTTAACTGCCAGTTGCTTTACAGCGCTGGGTTGCAACTGCTGCCCGCGGCCGGCAGGCCGGTCTGGCTGGGTGTACGCCGCCACCACCTGGTGACCGGAATCGATAAGAGCCTGTAAATGACGGGCCGCAAAATCCGGCGTGCCGGCAAAAATAATACGTAAAGGTGTAGTCACAATGATCCCTGTTTACAACGCGTGACGTTGTGCCATTTTGGCTTCTTTTTCCAGCTTTTTGCGGATACGGTCGCGTTTTAACGGTGATAGGTAGTCGATAAACAGTTTACCCAGCAAATGATCCAGCTCATGTTGCAGGCAAATTGCCAGTAAACCGTCGGCTGATAGTTCAAACCAGTCGCCGTTTTTATCCTGCGCTTTTACGGTGACTTCGGCTGCACGATCAACTTTGCCGTAGTTTTGAGGTACTGACAGGCAGCCCTCTTCGTAGCTGGTGTCGCCGTTGCGGGCAATAATTTCAGGGTTTATAAACACCATAGGTTCATTGCGATCATCTGAAACATCGATGACGACAACGCGTTGATGCACATTAACCTGGGTTGCCGCTAAACCAATGCCATTTTCGGCATACATGGTGTCCAGCATATCGCTTACTAACTGCTTAATTTCGCCTGTTACTGCGGCCACGGGTTTAGCTACAGTACGAAGACGTTCATCCGGATAATGTAAAACTTGTAAAACTGCCATAACACCTACAAAAATATGCTTTGTTTCAAAGGTTGTGGTATGTTTTAATTTTAGCCATTAATGCGCTGTATTAACAGCTTAGTGTGCAATAATTACAACAAGACCGGCTCAAGGATGCAGGCATGCTGAAAAAATTCGCAATTGGTGCCACTTTACTCGTATTAAGTGGCTTATTAAACGTATCTGCAGACGTATTACAAATACGTGATGACGCGCCTGCCAGCTATGTGGTGAAAAAGGGTGATACTTTGTGGGATATTTCTGCATTGTATTTAAACGAACCTTGGTTGTGGCCACAACTTTGGCAAATGAACCCGCAAATTGACAATCCGCATCTTATATACCCGGGTGACACTCTGACTCTGGTGTATGACGCGCAGGGTAAACCCCGGCTGGTAGTTAATGAGAATGTAAAACGGTTGTCGCCAACAGCGCGCAAAACCATGAAAGGCACAGATGCTGTTACTACATTACCTCTGAGCATGATCCGGCACTATCTGACATTTGAGCAAGCATTGGATGAAGAAAGAATTGCCGCCTTGCCATATGTGCTGGGTTCAAATGCCAACGTTAAAAACTCGGTAAATGACCACATTATTTATGCCAAAGGTGTTCTGGATACCGGTGCCTCTTATGGCGTGTACCGTAAGGGCAAACCCTATTTTGACCCTGAAACAGAAACCGTACTGGGGTATGAAACCACACTGGTAGCTACTGCACGGGCTTTCCGACCCGGACGAGAAGCAACAGAAGAGTCGCCAGCGGAGGCATCGTCGCTGAATGTTTTAAGTGTAAAACGCGAAATTAAGCAGGGTGACCGGTTAATGCCGGCTTTGGAAGGCCAGGCCTTGCCCGCCTTCTTTACCATGCGTAAACCTGATTATCCGGTTGATGGCTTGATTATTGACACCACTTCTAATTTACGTGAATTTTCTAAGTGGGATATAGTCGTGCTGAATCGTGGTGAACTGCAAAACATGGAAGCGGGCTATATGCTGGGTATTTATCGTAATTCGCCGCTGGTTGTAGATGGCAAAGACGGTCCGGTTTATATCGAAGATGCCAATAAGCTGCAGCAGACCTTTAAGAATTTTGGTGAAAACACTATTCAGCTACCACGGGAAAAAGTAGGTGAATTAATGGTGTTTAAGGTATCAGAGCGTAGCAGCTTTGCCATAGTTACCAAAACGCAGCGTCCTATCCGGGTTGGAGATTTAATCTCTAATTTGTAATATCAGTATGATGGAGCCAGGTTGCCATGGAAGATCTTCGCAACTGGCTCGCTTTAGCCACTGTGCATGGCCAGGATGGCCTGAAGTTCCAACGTCTGAGCGAGCGTATTCCTTTAGCTGAGCTGGTAAAGCTACCAGCCAGCACTTTACGTAATATTGGCTTTACTGAGCGACAGGCCTATTTGCTGACGCAAGAAGCCCAACCTAAAGTAGCGCATGCGTTAAACTGGCTGGCACAAAGCGATTCACATCACATTATCACCTATCAGGATCCGCGTTATCCTGCGCTGTTAAAACAAACCAAACAACCGCCATTACTACTCTTTGTCAAGGGTGAGCCTCAGGTGCTGGCACAGCAACAATTGGCGATGGTAGGTAGCCGCACACCGACACCAACCGGGCGTAAAGTGGCGCAGAGTTTCGCTGCAGAATTGTCACAACAAGGTTATGTCATTACCAGTGGTATGGCGCGCGGCATTGACAGTGAAAGCCACAAAGGCGCTTTGCAAGCCGGCGGCTTAACGATTGCAGTATTAGGTCATGGTTTAGAACAGGTCTATCCGGCATCGAATAAAGCTTTGGCGCAGGCGATTGCGGAGCAGGGCGCGTTGGTGTCAGAGTATTTTCCCGATATACAGGCAAGAGCCGAATGGTTTCCGCAGCGCAATCGCATTGTGGTGGGCTTAAGTATCGGCACTATAGTTGTCGAGGCTGGACTTAAAAGCGGCACCCTGATAAGCGCTAATCTGGCGGCGGAGTATAGCCGTGATGTGTTTGCAGTACCTGGATCGGTTTACAGCCCACAATCAGCAGGCTGTCATCAGTTAATTCAGCAAGGGGCTAAACTGGTGACTTGTGTGGCCGATATATTGGAAGAATGGAGCTTTTTTAGTAAAAGTTGTCTAATAAATACGGCTGAACAGGAAAAAAGTCAGCAAACAGACTTGTTTGCCTGCCAGTTGTTGGCTAACGTAGGAGATGAGGTTACCGCAGTTGATTTGATTGCACAACGCGCCGGTCTGGCGATTGCCGATGCAAACATAGCGCTGCTGCAGCTGGAGTTAGCTGGTGAAGTAGCAGCAGTTCCTGGTGGCTACATAAGAGTGAGGAGTGCCTGAGTATGTTTGATATCCTCGTTTATCTGTTTGAAAACTATATCCACAATGAATCTGACATTTACGTTAATCATGCCGATCTAACCAAAGAATTAAGCCGGGCGGGTTTTCATGACGACGATATCTTCAAAGCGTTAAAATGGCTCGACAACCTGTCCGCGCTGCAGGAAAGTCATGTTAAGCCATATCTGTCAAAAGGCATTAGCAATGCCACTCGCATTTTTAGTATGCCAGAACTGGCAAAAATGGATGTAGAGTGTCAGGGGTTTCTGTTGTTTTTAGAACAAATTAATGTGCTGGATGCCGTTACCCGTGAGATGGTGATCGACAGGGTGATGGATTTGGATAGCAACAGCATTAGCCTGGAAGATTTAAAGTGGGTGGTGCTGATGGTGCTGTTTAATGTACCCGGCCACGAAAATGCCTATGCCCAAATGGAAGACTTAATTTTTGATGAACCTGAAGGGCCGCTGCATTAAGCGGCCTTAACCCTTATGACAGACGATTCGGCCTTGTTTGAGCTGCCGCAACAACAGCAGTTATGTCCTTTATGCCAGCAGCCGCTGGTGATTAAATCCGGTAAAAACGGCGCTTTTCTTGGTTGTAGCGCTTATCCGGCCTGCAACTATATCAAAGCCTTGCATCAGCATGAAACCAGTATAGTGAAAGTACTGGACAGTGAAGCCTGTCCGCAATGCGGTAATGCACTGGCAGTTAAAAATGGCCGTTACGGCATGTTTATTGGTTGTACAGATTACCCACGCTGCACTTTTGTCGTGCATGAGCAAAATGAACAGCCGGAAGCGGAGCGCCTGGCGTGCCCTAAGTGCAAGCAGGGCCAACTGACGGAGCGGGTTAATAAGTTTGGCAAAGCGTTCTGGGGCTGTGGCAATTACCCGAAATGCAAGTTTCTGTTAAATGATCAACCCGTTGCTGGCTGCTGTGTTAGTTGTGGATTCGGTTTGTTGTTGGAAAAGAAAGCGGCGTTGTACTGTGCTGATAAAAAATGTGGGCAAAAACAGCCGGCAGCTTAAGCTACCGGCCAGCTTATCAGTTTAACCGGTCTGCCATTTGCGCCAGTTCAGGAAAAGCCGTTTCGGGCAATAGCGCAATTAATTGCTCAAATCGTTGTTTTAGCTGGGCATTATCTTTGGCTGATAAATTAATGTGGCCCATTTTTCTACCAGCACGTTTGCTTTTGCCATACCAATGTAAATGTAGCCCGGGCAGTGCAAGTATTGGTTCTGGCACAGTGTCTTCGCCAAGAATATTCACCATTAAACTTGGACGAACCAATGCTGTGCTACCAAGCGGTAAACCCGTTACCGCACGTAAGTGCTGTTCAAACTGACAAATATCTGCACCTTGCTGGGTCCAGTGGCCGGAGTTATGCACCCTTGGCGCAATTTCATTGACCAGCAGCTCACCCTTTACATCAAAGAATTCAATTGCCAGTACCCCAACATAGTTCAACTGGTCTGCTACAGCAGTAAACATCTGCCTGGCTTGCTGTTGTAGTTGTTCATTGCCGGCTATCGCTAATGACACACTTAATACGCCGTTTACGTGATGGTTTTCAGTCAGTGGATATACCTGCACTTCACCTTTACTGTTACGGGCGCCAATCAGAGACACTTCGCGTTGAAATGGAATAAATTGCTCGGCCACTATGGCTTGTTTGCTATCTGCGGCCAAAAAGGCACTGATTTCCTGCCACAGTGCAGCGGCATGCTCAGCTTGTTTTAAACGCCACTGACCTTTGCCGTCGTAACCTGCCAGCGCGCTTTTAAATACCAGCGGCAGGCCCAGCTTAGTGATAGCGGCATTGAAGTCGGTTTCGTTATTGATAATATGATAACTGGCAGAGCGCACACCGGCGCTGTCCAGCAATTGCTTTTCCAGCCGGCGATCGCCGCCGGCTTTAATCGCCGTTTCACCGGGAAAAAACTTACCGCTTTGCTGGCATTGCGCCAATACGGGTAGCGGAATATGTTCAAACTCAGCTGTCACCACATCGGCGTCAGCGATAGCATTAGCCAAACCTTTACCCAGATTTTGCTGAGTTAAAGGGTGCACTATGGCATCACTGTTGACATCATAAGCGCTGATACTGATATTCAGCGGCGCACCAGCCAGTGCCATCATCCGCGCCAGTTGGCCTGCGCCCAACACTAAAACTTTCATAGTGACACCTGTGATGGATCCGGTTGGCTTAACACCATGTCGGTTTGTGCCTGGCGAAAGGCGTCAATCTTTGTCATTAATTCTGGGCTGTGTGTCGCCAGAATTTGTGCCGCCAGCAAGCCGGCATTGGCAGCTCCGGCATCGCCAATGGCCAGGGTGCCAACCGCAACACCTTTTGGCATCTGGACGATAGAAAGTAGTGAGTCTAAGCCCTTAAGCGCTTTAGATTGTACTGGCACACCTAACACCGGCAGGCTGGTAAAGGCCGCGGCCATGCCAGGTAAATGCGCTGCACCACCGGCGCCGGCAATAATGACCTTTACACCACGGCTGGCGGCTGAGCTGGCGTAATCGGCCAGTAACTGCGGTGTGCGATGCGCGGAAACAACTTTGGTTTCATAGGCAATACCGAACTTATCCAGCATATCAGCGGCGTGCTTCATAGTAGGCCAGTCTGAGGTTGAACCCATGATGATGCCAACTTGCATTGTTGTTTCCTTCTGTACGTGATGAACTAAAAGCGTGAAGGCGCTATTATAGCCAGTTGCGCAACTGAAGAAAATTTTAACTGCGTTTTTCGTTTAATTATCCGGAGTAGTAGCAACAAATGACAGATCAGCAGCTGGTTTTACAGGCTTTGCAACAAGGTGGTGTTATCGCTTACCCCACTGAAGCAGTTTATGGGTTAGGCTGCGATCCGGATAATGAGGCAGCTGTGATGGCGCTGCTGGCAATTAAACAGCGACCGGTAGAAAAAGGGCTAATCTTAATTGCCGCTACCTATTCGCAGCTATTGCCCTATGTGGATGATAAAGCCATACCGCCGGAAAAACGTTATCAGATATTCTCCAGCTGGCCCGGCCATGTTAGTTGGGTGTTGCCTGCCAGCAAAACCGCGCCTAAGTGGATTACCGGTAAATTTGACAGCATAGCGGTACGGGTTAGCGCCCATCCGGTGGTACAACAGCTTTGCAATACCTACGGCAAGCCGTTAGTGTCAACCAGCGCTAATTTGTCCGGCCAACCGGCAATTACCGACCTTCTTGAGCTACAACAAAGCTTGGGTGCTATGTTATCCGCTATTATGCCTGGCGCACTGGGCGGAGCCACACAACCCAGCCAAATTCGTAATGCCCTTACCGGCGATATAGTAAGGAGTTAAGGTGACTATCAACCAACCTCAGCATCATCTGGCCGCAGTACAACAATTTTTACAGCAGCTGCAGGACACTATCTGCAAGGCATTGGAGCAGGCGGATGCTAAGGCACAGTTTGTTGAAGATGCCTGGCAGCGGCCTGAAGGTGGTGGCGGTAAAAGCCGCGTGCTAACCGGCGGTAACGTATTTGAACAGGCCGGTGTGAATTACTCACATGTATTTGGTGCCAATATGCCGGCGTCCGCTACTGCCCACCGGCCAGAACTCGCCGGGCGTAGCTTTAATGCTTGTGGTGTCTCTTTGGTTATTCACCCGAATAACCCTTATTTACCCACTACACATGCCAATGTGCGGTTTTTTATTGCCGAAAAGCCGGGCGAGCCGGCAGTATGGTGGTTTGGTGGCGGCTTTGACTTAACGCCGTATTATCCGTTTGAAGAAGATGTTGTCCACTGGCACCAGACCGCCAAAGCGGCGGTCGACCCTTTTGGCGAGCAATATTATCCGGCTTATAAAAAGTGGTGTGACGATTACTTTTACCTTAAACATCGCGGCGAAACCCGGGGTGTAGGCGGCTTATTCTTTGATGATTTAAATGCACCCGGTTTTGAGCAGAGCTTTGCCTTGATGCGCGCTGTCGGCGAGGCCTTTATTCCGGCCTATTTGCCGATAGTCGAAAAGCGCAAAGTCACAGCCTTTGGCGAACGTGAGCGCCAGTTTCAGCTATACCGGCGTGGCCGCTATGTTGAGTTTAATCTGGTATACGACCGTGGCACTTTGTTCGGTTTGCAAAGCGGTGGCCGTACCGAGTCGATATTAATGTCGATGCCACCACTGGTGCGCTGGCAGTATGGCTACCAGCCCGAAGCAGGCAGTGCAGAAGCACTACTTTACGAGCGTTACCTTAAACCACAGGATTGGTTAAAGCTGCAATCTTAACAATTAATCATATGGCTCGCCAGTTGGCCTATCGACTGGCGAATGCCATCACGTAGCAGCTTATTTTCCACCACTTCATCCAGCGCTTGGTTCATACAAAACATCCACTGATCGCGCAGTTGTTCGTTCACGGTAAAGGGTAGATGGCGGGCACGTAGTCTTGGATGGCCGTACTTTTGCTCAAACAATGCCGGCCCGCCGAGCCAGCCAGTTAAAAACTCGAAGAACTTTTGCCGGATGGTATCTAACGGCAAGGGATGAATAGCATACAGCTCCGCGGCTTGTGGAGCAGTCTCCATAATGTCATAAAAGCGATTGGCTAATCTGAGCACTGCTGCCTCACCGCCTATCATCTGATAAGGTGTTTGTTGTGGGGTAGGGTGTGGCTTGCTATTTGCGCCGGTTTTATTAACAATCATCTGCACTAACTTCTTTATGGGCATGTGTTGTGGATCGCTATGCTGTTTTCGGTAACCCGATAAACCATTCAAAGTCACCGGTTATTCATCGACAATTTGCTCAATCACTTGGTGAACAACTGCAATACGACGCCATTTTAGCACCGCTGGATGGCTTTGCCGACAGCTGGCAACAATTTGTCGCGGCCGGCGGTAAAGGCGGTAATGTTACCGTGCCGTTTAAAGAACAAGCTTTTCAACTGGCTGAACAGCTATCGGACCGTGCAATACAGGCTGGTGCAGTAAATACACTATATATAGATAACCAGGGCAAACTCACAGGTGATAATACCGATGGTGTTGGCCTGGTAGCCGACTTGCTGCGTTTAGGTTTTGTGCTGCACAATTCAAATGTGTTACTGCTCGGTGCCGGCGGTGCCAGTCGCGGCGTTATCGGGCCACTATTGGCTGCTGGTATAAAAAAGCTGGTATTAGCTAACCGCACTGTTAGCAAAGCTGAAGCGATAGCGGCTAATTTTAATGACAGCGTATTGGGCTGTGGCTTCAACAACATTCCGGATCAGGCCTATCAGCTGGTGATCAATGCAACGTCGTCAGGTTTAAGCGGAGCACGGCCGGATATTAATGCGCAGCATCTGAAGCACTGTCTGCTGGCGTACGATATGTTGTACGGTGCTGAGCCTACGCCCTTTTTACATTGGGCAAAAGCGCAAGGGGCGCAGCAAGTAGCAGATGGCCTGGGGATGTTAGTGTCGCAGGCGGCTGAGGCTTTTTATCTCTGGCGCAATAAAAGACCCGACATTGAGCCGGTGTTGACGTTATTACAGCAACAGTTAAAAGCGCTATGAACCAACAACTGATCTTTAACAACGATTTCTACTTTGAAAATGCCAGACAGGCAGTGTGTTTCAGCTGCCTGGTTGGTGGCTTAAAAGTCTGGTGTTATATTGCACTGCCCACAAACGTTACAGCCAACAGCTTTTTGCAGCAGGTGCAGGCAGAAGCGTTTAGCTGGGAAGATGCTGCTGAACAAGCGATAGCAGAGCAAGCCTATAATGATGCAGGTGAGATCTGGCTTTAAAGCTCAGCCAGATACTCATTTTTCAAAATGACATAATTTGCTGCCGACTCGGTCAGAAAAGCTACTTCAGCATCATTAAGTGGCCGAGCTTGTTTCGCCGGGCTGCCGACATATAAATAGCCACTTTGCAGCCGCTTACCCGGTGGCACCAGACTACCGGCGCCGATAATGACATCGTCTTCTACTATAACATCATCCATTACTATGGCACCCATACCCACCAGAATGCGATTGCCAAGTGTACAACCGTGCAGCATCACTTTATGGCCGACAGTAACGTCTTCGCCAATCACCAGTGGCGAGCCTTCAGGCTTTCCCTTGCTCGGGCGGGATAAATGCAGCACGGAGCCGTCTTGTATATTGGTGCGGGCGCCAATGCGGATATAGTTCACATCACCGCGGGCAGCAACCAAAGGCCAAATACTGGCATCTTCTGCTATTTCTATATCGCCAATCAAAATGCTGGATTCGTCCGCATACACCCCTTTTGCCAGTTTCGGCAATATACCTTTATAAGCTCGTATCGTCATAATGTCCTCCAATGCTGAGTTATTATGCAGTAAATGTATTAAAAAAGCGCTTTTCGCTGCATTTTTCTGCTAACGATCTTAAAAACACAAGTTTTCTTAAATAACCGCTTGCGCCTGTTTAAAAACGCCCTATAATG
>NZ_JALAAR010000059.1:0-321 GCF_036984005.1 Rheinheimera muenzenbergensis | reverse complement strand
TACAGTGTGCTTTGCTATACACTCTCTCGCTTGAGTTCGAGAGGTTGCTTAGCTTGTTTTTACTACTATCAGCTTGCCAAATTGTTAAAGAGCGTTGAGCATAAAGCTCAAAGAGAACACATCTTCATAAGAAGCGTTGTCTTTGAGATTTCAAACAGTATGTAATTTGGTTCAGACAAGGCACTTAAGACCGAAGCATACTTAAAGCATGTGAGGTGTTAAGTAACGAAGTATGAAGCAAATTTGGTGGAGTTAAGCGGGATCGAACCGCTGACCTCCTGCGTGCAAGGCAGGCGCTCTCCCAGCTGAGCTATAACCCCA
>NZ_JALAAR010000058.1:0-343 GCF_036984005.1 Rheinheimera muenzenbergensis | reverse complement strand
CCGCCGGCCCCGCCCCCCCGGCGCCCGCGGGAGGCCCCAAGACGCCCGGCCGTCCAGCCCCCCCCCCCCCCCCCCACACCCCCCCCCCCCCCCCCCCCCCGCCCCCCCCCCCCCCCCCCCCCCCCCCCCCGCCCCCCCCCCCCCCCCCCCCCCCCCCCCCCCCACCCCCCCCCCCCCACCCCCCCCCCCCCCCCCCCCCCCCCCCCCCGCCCCCCCCCCCCCCCCCCCCCCCACACCCCCCCCCCCCCCCCCCCCCCCCCCCCGCCACCGCTCTGTTATCTGATCGGCCGACCTGGGAGATCTTACCGGGGTATTTCCAGCGGGCGCTACACGACGCTCAGTA
>NZ_JALAAR010000057.1:0-349 GCF_036984005.1 Rheinheimera muenzenbergensis | reverse complement strand
CCCTGCGGCTGGTAATGGGTAAAGGTTTCTTTGCTCGTCATAAACATCCCTTACACTGGTGTGTTCAGCAAATCGTTAACGGCATCAGATGCCGGGTTACCTGCAGCCAGCGGTGCCGGTGCCCCCTGCATCAGACGATCCAGCGCAGTGTCACTGCGCGCCTGTGCACTCTGTGGTGCTGCGGCCAGAATGCGGCGGGCCGTTTTCACGGTCATACCGGGGGTTTCTGCCAGCACGCGTGCCTGTTCTTCGCGTCCGTGAGCCTCCTCACAGTTGAGGATCCCCATAATGCGGCTGTTTTCTGCCGCAACCGCTGCGGTGATCTGCGCGTTCACGTCCGGCTGCGCCG
>NZ_JALAAR010000056.1:0-356 GCF_036984005.1 Rheinheimera muenzenbergensis | reverse complement strand
GCTGTTACCGTGCTGCGATCTTCTGCCATCGACGGACGTCCCACATTGGTGACTTTCCCCGTGCGGGTGATCACTTCCTTCGCCGTCACCGCCTTACCGATACTGCTGACCCAGCCACGGAACACATCGACCGTGCCGTTCGGGAAGCGGATTTTATAGGCACGGGTATCGCCTTCATTAAACCACGCCAGCAGCGCCTGCTGCCCCTGCTCTCCGGGCATCCACGCCAGCGTGAAGCTGGTATCTCCGGCAGATTTCTGCCCCTGCCCGGTCGCAGTCCAGTCTGCATCTTCATCATCGAGATAGCTGTCGTCATAGGACTCAGCGGTCAGTTCGCCGGGCGTCAGGTCTTTAAC
>NZ_JALAAR010000055.1:0-385 GCF_036984005.1 Rheinheimera muenzenbergensis | reverse complement strand
GGCCGCCGCCCGGTTTTAGCGGCAATCTGCGCTTTAAAGTGTTCATTGCGCTAAGGGTCACATTGCGCTAAGGGTCACATTGCGATAAGGGTCAGGTCTTGCTTTTTGCATTGCGCTAAGGGTCACATTGCGCTAAGGGTCAGGTCTTGCTTTTTGCGCTAAGGGTCAGGTCTTGCTTTTTGCCACTATCCTGCTCAGGGTCAGGTCTTGCTTTTTGCCACTATCCTGCTCAGTGCGCTAAGGGTCAGCAGTGCGCTAAGTGCGCTAAGGGTCAGGTCTTGCTTTTTGCCACTATCCTGCTCAGTGCGCACATTGCGCTAAGGGTCAGGTCTTGCTTTTTGCCACTATCCTGCTCAGTGCGCTAAGGGTCAGCAGTGCGCTAAGG
>NZ_JALAAR010000054.1:0-410 GCF_036984005.1 Rheinheimera muenzenbergensis | reverse complement strand
TCAACGTGACCGATGGTGCCTACGTTTACGTGCGGTTTTACTCGTTCAAATTTAGCCTTAGCCATGGATAGACCCTTTTTAACAAAACGGCGGTTATATAAGTTAGTTTAGTGTTTTTAATAGCAAGAGAGGTGTCAAGATGGTGCTGATACCCAGAATCGAACTGGGGACCTCATCCTTACCAAGGATGCGCTCTACCGCCTGAGCTATATCAGCAACGTTTTTGATTGGAGCGGGCAGCGGGAATCGAACCCGCATCTTCAGCTTGGAAGGCTGAGGTAATAGCCATTATACGATGCCCGCGGCCTACTCGTAGCTATTCTTACTGACGAAAATGGTGGAGGGGGAAGGATTCGAACCTTCGAAGGCAGTGCCGGCAGATTTACAGTCTGATCCCTTTGGCCACTCGG
>NZ_JALAAR010000053.1:0-420 GCF_036984005.1 Rheinheimera muenzenbergensis | reverse complement strand
ATGCTCAGGCGGTTATCATGAGTTACTTTCTGGCCAGGGCGGTTTAGCTCGTCAAAACCACTGTATTCTGTCCAGGCTGGCGCGCTGCCCTGCATATAGGGTTGTGATTCGGCTTCAACCCGGCCTGCTGCGTCGTAGCGTTTATCGCGGTTAATCCAGTTACCCTCAAAACCTTGTACCGCCGTGCGGATATCGCGACCGAGCATATCAAAATACACCCGTTGCTCTGGCATGCCGCGCTGCTGGGTTACCTGCAGCCAGACTGCGTGCTGGGGGGCATTGTTATCATAGCTGGTGCTGTCCAGCGCAACCCGTACTTCACCTGCGCCAGGCGTTTGTTGCCCGGTCATACGGCCAAACACATCATAACTAAACTGGGTTTGCAGGTTATTGGCATCGATACTTGATTGCACCAGGCCG
>NZ_JALAAR010000052.1:0-554 GCF_036984005.1 Rheinheimera muenzenbergensis | reverse complement strand
AGCCTGCTGAAGGCATCATAACCAAAGCTGCGCACTACACCGGCGCTGCTTTCGCTTGCCGGTAAGCCTTTTTTAATGCTGTCAAAGCTGTAGGCAAACTGAGCTTTAACCGTGCTGCCCTGCATGGCTTTTAACCCGGTTTGCCGGCCCAGCGCATCGTAGTCGTGATATTTGTTTACGCCGCTGGCATCCGTTTCCAGTTCCAGCTCACCAAAGCCGTTGTACTGGTATTGGCTGTTACCCTGGTTAGGGTCACTGACAAACAGCTTCATACCCAGCGCGTTATAACCGGCATAGAGTGCAACGCCATTAGCATCCTGCAGCACTATCGGCAGCCCCAGGCCATTGTAGCTGTAGCGGGTGATGCCGTTTTCTGCATCTACCGTTTGCATTAGCTGGTTCTGGCTGTTGTAGGTGCGGCTCATCTGCAAGCCACCGGCGTTGATGTCGGTACTCAGGCCACTGTACTGATAGCTAATGCTCAGGCGGTTATCATGAGTTACTTTCTGGCCAGGGCGGTTTAGCTCGTCAAAACCACTGTATTCTGTCCAGGC
>NZ_JALAAR010000051.1:0-624 GCF_036984005.1 Rheinheimera muenzenbergensis | reverse complement strand
ATGTATTTGGGCATTGGGCGCTGTCCATTTTTTAATCAGACAACACTATTTGATCACAAACTCGATCGGCTGAAAAGCGGTTTTTCTACAGCCTCAACGCCTGCCACAACGGCTTGGGTAAGATGGCGGCGTTTTTGCGTCTTTTTGCAAAAATGGTGACAGCTTACCCAAGTCCGCTTGCTGGCACTTGTTATGTGCTTCGTGGGGCAAACATTATAATTGCCATACCCAAAAGCGCCACACCTGAACCAACTATATCCCAAGTTGTTGGCCTAATGCCATCTACTGCCCATAACCACAGAATTGCCATAAAAATATAGACACCTCCATATGCGGCATAAACCCTACCTGCCGCCGTGGGATGTAGTGAAAGTAACCAAGCAAATGCTGCAAGACTTAGAGCAGCAGGAACTAATAACCAAATTGATTTACCTTCGCGTAACCACATATACGGTAAGTAACAGCCAACAATTTCTGCAAGCGCCGTAAGTAAAAAAAGACCGATTGTTTTTAATTCCAGCAAAAGCTGATTCCTCTTAGTGATTGCACATAGACATAATGACTCCCCACGAGGTGCTGACCTCCTGCTTCGTGGGTTAGCTTTGCAGCCAGAGCCATACTGTA
>NZ_JALAAR010000050.1:0-1027 GCF_036984005.1 Rheinheimera muenzenbergensis | reverse complement strand
CGGAGTTTTTCAAGGTAGTTGTCCGATTTTCCGGTTTTATGCTGCTGCCTGAGTCGGTACAATTTCCCGCTCCGGATTCAGACTTACTGGCCCTATAGGGCTCCAGTTTCTTATTGCTCTTCCAGCCCACCGTTGTGGGTAGTCTGACTTAGCTTGTTTATATACCGCTTTACGCTTCTCCAGCAGAGCCGCATCTTGTTGCTGATGCCGCTGCGCCGGTGTCACGAACCTTATGCCGCTATGGCGATGTTCGTAGTTATAGAAGCGTGTAAATTCCAGCATCCACTCTCTGGCACAGCCGACTGTTGCAAAGCCACTTTTCGGCCACTGCGGGCAGTATTTCACTGTCTTGAACAACGACTCCACATACGGATTATCATTGCTCACTCTGGGCCGGCTGTAAGACGACGTGACACCCAGTTCCTGCAACTTGACCCTGAGCGTGCTGCCTTTCATCGGACTCCCGTTATCCGAGTGCAGTACCAGTGGTTTAAACAGGCACTGCTCACGTAGTAAAGCACGCTGTACCAACTCACTGGCCAGTTGACTGCATTCCTTGTCGTGCACTTCCCAGGCCACCAGTTTGCGGCTGTAAATATCGATGATCGCGTATAAATACCAGTACAAGCCGCGTATGCCTGAGGGCATATAGCTGATGTCCCAGCACCATACCTGATTAGGTGCTGACGCACTGTAACTGGTGGGCATTGCACGCTTCTGAGGTGCTTTGCTTTTGCCACGGTGGTGCTGCTGGTTTGCCGCTTTCAAGACTCGATACATTGTCGATTCCGATGCCAGATAAACGCCTTTATCTGCCAACCGAGGCACAATTTGCGACGGCGGTAAGCTGGCATACTCTTCGTCATTACAGGTTGCCAATATCTGCCCACGCTCAGCGTCGTTGAGCTTGTTCTTCGGCTCTGGCCTGATGGCTATTGGTCGCTTATCTTCAAGCACCGCACCTTGCTCATCCCGCCAACGGCGCAATGAGCGAAGCGGTATTTCCAGCTCCTGTGCGGCTTTATCA